>JAILCT010000068.1 GCA_024690425.1 Lachnospiraceae bacterium
TAAGAAAACAAACTCCCAGTGGTTCTTCTTTTTCTTCTTTTCCACCATCTTCTTCACCTTGTCGTAGGAATACAGCCTGCTGGCATTCTCCATCCCGTCGGTGGTAATGATGAAGAGAGTCTTCTCGGGCCTCTCATCCTCAGGCATCTCCTTCTGGACGCGGTTTATATGATGAATAGCCCCGCCCACCGCATCAAGAAGAGCCGTGCAGCCTCTGACATAATATTCCTTATCCGTGATCTCCTCCACTTTATCGATATCTTTCCTGTCATGAAGGATCTCGGTCCTGTCATCAAAGAGGACAGTTGAAATAACAGCATCCCCGTCTTCCAGCTTCTGCTTCTTAAGCATGGAGTTGTAACCCCCGATGGTATCAGCCTCAAGCCCCGACATGGAACCGCTGCGGTCAAGGATAAAAACGATCTCTGTAAAACCTTTCTTCATAATACATACCTCTCTTTCTTAAAAACCTTATGGCAGATTTATCTGAACTGAGGTAAGTATATGAAAAAAATATACCCGGATGGTCGCCCGGGAAGCGACTAATTTCACTCTCCAAGTAAAGGCTGCTTATGATCGAACAGCGCAAGGTTTATGGTATAGGTATCATAAACCTCCTGCTCTATGAAGTATTCAATGATAAGATCGAAACGGCTGCTGGGAGAAAAGGCATATCCGGCTCTCCCAATAAGGTCCTTCGTTTCATCAAGGCTCAGCTTAAGAGCCAGCGCAAATGCCACCGCCGTGATCTTTTTGGGTTTGTATTGTGCATTGCTTCTGATCTTTGAGAATAGCTTTCTGTCAACATTAGCCCGCTTATAGACCTCGGTATCCGTATATCCCTTTTCATCTATGAGTCTTAACAGGCTCTCCTGCCAGGTCTCACCCACATGAGCCATCAGATCTTCCAGGGTACGTCCGGGTTTTTTATTGATGACAGCCTTAGCCTCCATCCCGGGCGCTTTCATAGTCTCCATTCCGGACTCTTTCATGGCCGGATGCGCACCCATCATCATGTCGGCTTCGAACTCTTCCATATCGACAGGGGATGTATCGGCCTTTTTTGATCCCTTCCGGTCCCTTTTGCTTAACAGTCCTTCGTTATCAAAGAGTCTGCGTCTGCGCCCTGCAGCCGGTCTTCTTTCGGAATCCCTGCCCGAAGCCGGTAACCGGTCAGCAACCGGCCTTGAAGCAGCTGCCATGGAAAACTCAGATGAGACAGAAGAACCGTCCCCCTGTCTCATAGAGTCAAAGCCGTACTCTTCATCAAGCTGTCCCGAAACATAGTTTTCATCAATGAAAGCATCCACTCCGGAAAAGATCTTTCCCGACAGGACAAAGGAAGCTTCGTCAAAGACCACAAGGATGATCTCCATATCCTTCTCTGACAGAAACTCGCTGAACACGGATACCGCTATCCGGAGGGCATCCGCCTTCGGAAATCCGTAAACCCCGGTTGCGATAAGGGGGAAAGCAATGCTTTCGCATTTGAGTTCTGCGGCAAGATTAAGGCTGTTTACATAGCAGTTTCGAACCGCTTCCTTCTCCCCATGTTCCCCATCGATCCAGGCGGGTCCCACGGTGTGGATTATATAGCGTGCATCAAGCGCAAAAGCAGGTGTAAAAGCAGCCTGCCCCGTCTCTATTTTTCCGATCTTCTCCCTTTCCCTGAGAAGCTCTTCAGCCCCTGCCGCCGTATAGACCGCATAATCCGTACCGCCGGCATATGTCGGCTCCGGATTGGCGGTATTTACTATGGCATCCGCAGAAACCTTTGTAATATCATTTCTGATGATATGAAAAGCCATGATTCACTCTCCCTGTAAATATCCTCACCTATAAACGGTCATACTTGACAGAACTGCCTTTGGCTTTTTCAACCGGGTATTTCTTTTCGTTCTGATCCATCTTCATATTAACGATCTCATCGGGATCAAGCCCCAGTCTGTCCAGAAGATCCTGCGTATATACCATGACATCCGCAAGTTCTTCCTTTACATGCTGAAGATCAAAATCCGTATCACTCCACTGAAAACACTCAAGAAGCTCAGCTGCCTCTATCACAATGGACTTTGCCAGGTTCTGCGGGGTATGAAACTGCTCCCAGTCCCTGTCATCCTTAAATTTCCTGATCCTGTCAATTGTTTCCTGTTTCATCTTATGCTCCTACTCCAGAGAATATGTCATCATCTCATACTTTAATATACAGCCCTCGGAAATCTCCGGCGGGAGCAACGCTCTTGCCACAAGTTTAAGATCATCCGATTCAATATCCGTCCTCTTTAGATTTGCATAATCTCCGTCTATACTTACTACTTCGTAATACCAGGTCTCCATATCTTCCTCTCTGTTTTCTTGTTCTTTACTGTATTCTATGGTTTAAGCCAGCCCTTATTTATGGCATTGTCCATATTGTCAGATAACCACTTATAGACCTCCGGCATAAACTCCTTTATAACAGCCACTCTCTTTTCCACCGCAGACCTGTTGGTCCCTCCCTCAACCCAGGTTAATCCGTCAGTCAGCGTGTTATGGAAAAAGGGCTGCAGGCGGTCCATGCAGGCCGCATATTTGGCATCGGCTGTCTCCATCAGATCAAATTCTTCCCAAAGCTCCCTTATCATTTTACCCTGTTCCTCGGGAAGCATGGAAAAAAGCCTGTCCGCTGCCGCATCCTCTCTTTCCTTCTTGCCTTCATTCCCTTTTGCATCATAGGCAAAAGTATCTCCGGCATAGATCTCCACCAGATCATGGACCACACACATCTGAACCGCTCTTCCGATGTCAACGGGCTCACTGGCATATTCCCTGAACAGAACAGCCATTACAGCGATATGCCAGGAATGTTCCGCATCATTTTCCCTGCGCGATCCGTCAAGAAGCATGGTCCTTCGATATACCGAGGTCATTTTGTCGATCTCGGCAGTAAATAACAGCTGTTTATTCAGTCTTTCGTTTCCGCTTTTCAGAAAATCTTCAATTCCCATTTCGCACCTCGTAATATTGTAGGATGTCCGGCCTGTTTCTTATTCCTGGCTACAATGACAAAACCAGTCTTTCGATCAGCTGATTTACGATTTCCGGAGCGTCCGTATTTGAATTATGTCCCGCTCCTTTGATCCACTCTATGGGTATACCGGTATTTTTATGCCAGGCTTTGTTATACCTGATACAGGAGCCTGCATGATCTTTTTCCCCGCATATTAAAAGTGCCGGGCAGGTTATCCTGTAGGGCAGATCCGCCTCCATTGCCTCTGCCAGTATCCGAAATCCGTTACCCGATAATCTGGCATACCGGTCCTTATCTCCGTCATAGGTCATCATAATACTGCGCATCAGTGTCCTTCCGTATTCTGACGTTGCAACCCCGTTAGTACCGGATCTCAAAAGTGATTTCCAGGGATAATATCGATACACCGGTTCCATCCTTTTCAATAACCAGATCTCAGCTGCTGTCACATATCTGCGCTGTAAGGGTGCCGAATCAACGGAAACAAATCCCTTTAACTTTTCCGGAAACAACTGTGCGTATGCCTGTCCCACGTAGCCGCCCATAGACTGGCCGATGATAACGGGATGATCAAATCCCTCTTTTATCAGAATCTCATCCACCCATTTTGCCTTATCCATCAGATCAAAATCAAAGCTGAAGGGCCAGGAAGAAGCATGTCCCGGAGCGTCCCATACAAAGACCGGATATCTGCCCTCAAAGTATTCTGTCTGTTTTTCAAACAGTCTGTGATCTGCGGTAAGTCCCGGCAGAAAAACGAGCTCCAAAGAACTGTCTTCTGCCTCCTTACTTATATAATAATGAATATTTCCACAGGATGTTTCATATGTATGTTCTTTCAAAGTATCCCCCCGCTTCTTATCTGCGTTCTTAATACCGTATGCTTCTCCATAGGATTTTCTGACCTCCTTCCGTTTCAGATCAGAATATCTCCTATTATCTTCTCATAATTACCATCGATCAGCGTAATCTTTTCTCCGCTTTTTTGATAACCATCCATGAACTTATGGTTATCCTCTTTCAGTTGATCGACGGTACAGTATGAATCGTCTGACCTGACTTCAGCATCCGATGCATGTTCCTTTATGTCTGTATAATGCATATCTATATACTCATCCGACATTGCGAGGCATATGAATCTGATCGACCGTAAATACTCTTCATCAAAGTCTTTTCTCCAGTCAAAGGGTACATAGCATCCCTCAACGATGAGATTCTGCCTGTTTTCGACAGCTGTTTTGATCATCTCCCTGATAACAGGCCAGAGATACTCCACAAGTTCATCGTCATCCTCCGGTGTGAGACACGTATTCCCGCTTCGTATCAGACCCATTTTCAGATGATCGACAGAAAGATATGGATATTTGTATTTTTCGAGCAGTTTTTGTGCAAGTACGGTTTTTCCTGTATGGGATGCTCCCGTTATCAGTATGATCATAGTCTTACCATCACAAATCCGTGAATACTTCAAGAATCAACGACAAAGACCGGGAAATCAACGGCAATGTCCGGGCATTGTCCTTTCTCCGGCAAAAAGTGCAGGCTGCCCTTCACAGATAATCATAACACACTATTCTGTCTTAACATATTTCATGTGCGAAAAATAATTGACACTATCTCAATTCATACGGTGCTTTTGACCCGCCGATCAACGCCTTATACTACAAGGAGCTCCTTTAGATTTGATCTGAATTTTTCCAATCCATATTCACCCCCAAGTTAACAGTTACTCAACAATCACGTTTTTACATACCTCAGTGAAAAACGTGCACAATACACCTTTAGGTAAAACATAAAGAACTCTGCCATAAGCAACATCGCCCTGAAACTTATCATAAAGACGTCCGGCGCTGTAGCTTTCTCCGAGTACCGTATACGGGCTATTGGCGACATATCCAATCTGACCGATTCCAAGCATTTCTACCTTGATGGCCTCCTTATCAACTTCGTTGTCAGGCTCCTTCTTCAAAAACACTTCCATTCCCGGCTCGATGAATTCCTGACCGTGCCAATGATTCGTTCCTGCAATCGTAAAATAAATATCTGACATAGAAAAACACCTCCTTCGCGTAATGTATGTCAGCCCCATTGGGGTTTCCTTCTGACTATACAATACACGACGAGGTGTCCGTTAAAAATGACAGCTTTATAAAAGTGGCTCCGGTTTTTTATACAGACAACCCAGCCGTATTTAGCCCATTCTCTCGTATCTTCCTTGCAAGCTCATTGCGAAATTCTATTTTTCCCTCAGCCCATTCATGCCATACGATTCCTCAGTTCTTTCTTGCTATTGCAGTAAACTCTCCCGGAAGTTTCTCGTTCTCCCATGAAGGATGTTCATCAAAACGCTCCAAAGTAAATCCGCTCCCGATGATAGAATTGATGATCTCGCTGATTGTGTACTTCCTGTAGTGGCATTTAGGGATCTGCTTACGGATCTCCTCATCGTAAAATCTTGCGTGCGCCATCTCACCTTCAAAGATATCTGTTGAGAAATAACTCATGGTTGGCTGCTGCAGCCCAAGTATATCGGAAATCTTAGTAAATGGATGGAAGTCACTGCAGATCATCTTTCCAGCGGGTTTAAGCAATCCGTTCATAACATTCATAAAAGCATTTATATCGTGGAAATAATGAAGGATTCCACCCTCCATAAAGACAACATCAAAAAAGCCGGCATACTTGTCCATATCAATTTCCATGATGTCACAGACTTCATATCCGATCTTCACGCCTGCAGCTTCAGCCGTTTCGACAGCGTATTTCCTATTGGCTTCGGAAATATCAAAGACAGTGACCTCCGCGCCCAAGAGAGCCAGCGGGATCGCTTTCTTGCCGCAGGATCCGCAGATATTCGCCACCTTGACATCTTCAAAAGAATCAAAGTAGTTTGCATACTGCTTCAGCATCTTCTTTGGATCCGCTTTATCCTTTGATGCTCTTTCCTCCGGAGTCCCCGCGGTTCTTACCCAAAAGTCATATGCATCAAACTCCCAGGCTTTTTTATGTTGTAAACTGTAATCTTCCAAACCCATTATCCTCCCGGCATTTTATATGGACATTTATCCGAACATTTATTTGTCCAGATAAATCTATATCAGCGATATTTTTATTCCAACAACCCCATACTGAGCCTGTTTTTCCTTCGAGTAGTATTCCTCCATGTCTTCCGGAGATGCGGTATCAATATCTTCCTCAGTATAACCGCATTCAAGTAGAGGTAGTTCACCGTATAGTTCCTC
>JAILCT010000070.1 GCA_024690425.1 Lachnospiraceae bacterium
CAATACTCATCGGAGTATGTGTATATTTCATCGCTCTTCTGAAGTTGAGAGGTGTTAATGAAACCGAGATAAGAAGCTTTCCGGGCGGAGACTTTATGGCAAAGCTTGCGCTGATGCTTCGTCTGTTATAGGTATATCATGTTAAAAATTGATAATATAAAGCTTCCGGTCGATCACGGACCGTCGGCTCTTGAGGATAAAGTAAAAAAGCTGCTTGGTTCAGACAGGTATTACAGGCCGGGAGATCAGCCCCGTTTTTCCTTCAGGATAATCAAAAGGTCAATTGATGCCAGAAGGAAGCCGGAGCTTTTTTATGTGTATTCGCTTGCGGTGAACATTGATAAAAAGACAGAGAAAAACATACTCAGAAATTCCAAGGGGAAGAATATTTCAATCTATGTTCCCGTTGTATATAAGTCACCCGGTCCTTTGGGAGACAAGGAACTTAACGGACGCCCCGTTATTGCAGGTGCCGGACCGGCGGGACTGTTCTGTGCATACGAATTAAGCAGGATGGGATATTCGCCGCTGGTGATAGAAAGAGGGGAGCCGGTTGAAGAAAGAGTAAAGAGTGTCGAGGACTTTTGGGCCGGCGGTTCCTTAAAGCCTGATTCGAATGTCCAGTTCGGGGAGGGAGGAGCAGGCACATTCTCGGATGGCAAGCTCAATACCGGTGTCAATGATAAAATGGGCAGGAATAAATATGTTCTTGATACATTCATAAGCTTTGGAGCTTCTGAAGAGATAGCGTATGATGCCAAGCCTCATATAGGTACCGATGTGCTGAGAAATGTTGTAAGGAACATGCGGGAAGCGATCCGGGAAATGGGCGGGGAATTCCTTTTCAATACAAGGCTTACGGATATTGATAAGGGTGAGAACGGGAATATCCTTATAAGGACTTTGAACGAAGGCGATCAAGGGAGCATTAATGCAGGATGTCTTGTACTTGCCATAGGTCATTCTGCCAGAGATACCTTTGAAATGCTGAAGGAAAAAGAGATACGAATGGAAGGCAAGGCTTTTGCCGTAGGACTAAGGATACAGCATCCGCAGAATATGATAAACATAAGTCAGTATGGAAGTCCGGATGAAGAATACACAGGCCCTGCTTCATACAAACTGACACACAGGACAAAAGAGGGACGGAATGTATACTCTTTCTGTATGTGTCCGGGGGGCTATGTGGTTAATGCATCAAGCGAGCCAGGAAGACTTGCTGTAAACGGTATGAGTTATTCTGGCAGAAAGTCACTCAATGCGAACAGCGCGATAATAGTAAGCGTAGACAGAGATGATTTTGGAAGTGGAGATGTACTTGCGGGAATGGAATTCCAGCGGCGCCTTGAAGAACGGGCATATAAGCTTGGCGGCGGTACCGTTCCCATACAGACATATAAGGATTTTAAGGACAATACACAAAATGGCTTGCCCGGGGGTATGACGCCCGAAATAAAGGGAGAGTTCAGGGCTGCCAACTTAAGAGACCTGCTTCCGGATAATATAAATGAGGCCATCATTGAATCTATAGATAAATTCGGTTATACTATTGAAGGTTTTGACAGGGAAGATGCCATACTGGCAGGTGTTGAATCAAGAACATCCTCCCCTGTGAGGATACTTCGTGATGAGTTTTTCGAGGGAAGCATTGAAGGACTGTATCCCTGCGGCGAGGGAGCCGGGTATGCAGGGGGTATCACGAGTGCTGCAATGGATGGCATCAGGGTTGCGGAAGCGATCATGAAAAAATACAGGCCGACGGAATTAAGGATGGAAGATGGGAAATGAGAAATACGGAACCTACGGAAAGAGAAAAGGAACTTCGGAATCAGATAAAGAACAGGAAGAGGATCGTTGTAAAGATAGGATCGTCATCCCTTCACCACATGTCAACAGGTGAACTTAATCTTACGAAGATGGAAAGGCTCGTGCGTGAACTGTGTGAGCTTAAGAATCAGGGGAAGGATGTTATCCTGGTTTCATCGGGAGCTATAGCTGTTGGCAAGAAGGTAATGAACATTAAGCCTACGGATAAGGATATACCTGTCAAGCAGGCATGTGCGGCAATAGGCCAGGCAAGGCTTATGATGATATACCAGAAGCTGTTTGCCGAATACAATCATACCACGGCCCAGATACTTATGACCAAGCATACCATAGTAGATGACGTGAACAGAAGGAATGCCCACAATACCTTTACTGAGCTCCTCAAGATGGGTGTGATCCCGGTTGTTAACGAAAACGATACGGTAGCGGTCCATGAGGTCGAAGATACCATAGGTGATAATGACTTTCTCTCTGCTATAGTAGCTTATCTTGTAGGTGCCGATATGCTGATCCTACTGTCCGATATAGACGGACTCTATACAGACGATCCAAGAGAGAATAAGAACGCTAAGTTTATTTCGCTTGTTGAGAACCTTAACGATGTCATGGATATGGGCAAGGAGACTACCGGAAGTACGATAGGGACCGGAGGTATGAGCGCCAAGCTTCATGCGGCAACCGTTGCGGTGAATGCCGGCGCCGATATGGTCATCGCAAACGGAAAGGACGTAAGCGTTATCCACAAGATCATGGAGGGAAGGAATTACGGGACCCTCTTTGAGTCGGACAGGGATGAGAATTTTGATATTGCGGAATTCATAGACAGGACCTGACAGGACACCGGGGGGAACCAAATGAATCTTGAAGAAAAGATAAAGAGGATAAACGAACTCTATCATAAATCGCAGGATGTCGGCCTTAGTGATGAGGAGAAGGAAGAGCAGAAGAAGCTCAGGCAGGAGTATGTCGAGTCGGTAAGGAATAATCTGAAGAACCAACTTGATAATATAAACATTCAGGAAGCTGACGGGTCAATAACCAATCTCGGTAAGAAATTCGGTAAGAAGAAATGACGGCTGATATTAACCTTCTTAAGAAGGAGTTAAGGAAGCGCCTTATATATGAGCGCAGCCACTTTGATGAAGAAAAACGTAAGCAATATGATACGGCAATATTTGAAAAGCTGGTGTCATTAAAGGAATACAGGGAATCAGACCTCATACTTGTATATGCTTCATATAACGGTGAGGTTGACACATATCGTCTTATTGACAGGGCTATAACGGATGGGAAGAGGGTAGCTTGTCCAAGGTGCAGGGTTGAGAGAAATGTTTCCCTGCTTGACTTTTACATGGTCACTTCTACAGATGATCTTATACCGGGTTATAAAGGGATCCCTGAGCCGCGCACGGACAGGACAGATAAGCTTACAGGCGAAGAAATACAAGGATGCCTTGTTATAGTGCCTTTGGTAGGTTACGATAAGGCCTGCAACAGGCTTGGCTACGGGAAGGGGTTTTACGACCGCTTTTTTAAAGCCAATATGGACTTGAAAAAGATAGGACTTGCATATCGCTGCCAGGAGGAAGATATGCTTCCCACAGATGAATATGATATAAGACTTGATATGATAATAAATGAAAGTGATCAGGCTTTAAGGAGCATATATGAAGGAATCGATCTTTGACCTGGCTCCCGGGACGGAACCGGAGAGACAGTACTATTTTATAGAGAATGCCGCAGGGCTTATTAAGAAAAGAGAAGAGGAAGCAGGTCATCCTCTTTCTTTTCATGTGACGACCTTTGGTTGTCAGATGAATGCCAAGGATTCGGAAAAGATGGAAGGGATCCTTGAGAAGACAGGACTTACGCCCTGTGATAATGAGAAGGAAGCTGATCTTGTTCTCTTTAATACATGCACCATAAGGGATAATGCCAACCAGAAGTTCTACGGACACTTAGGATCCCTTAACGGTAAGGACTGCAGGAAGGACAGGATCGTTGC
>JAILCT010000086.1 GCA_024690425.1 Lachnospiraceae bacterium
CGAGCATTCGATCATAAAACAGGAAGCAAGCGAATCACTGACAGAGGAAGTGCTTGATTTTGCGGAAGGTATAGGGATCATCAAATCTTATAACATGCTTGGGGATAAGTCCAAGAGACTGACCGATGAATTCGAAAAGAGCTGTGAGAAGAGCATAGATTTTGAGGTTGCTTACGGCCCCTGGGCAAGGGCTCTTTATCTTACCTTCGGTATAGGTACAGCTGCAGTGCTTGCCCTGTGTGCGTATCTCTTCAATACGGGTAAGATCTCGGATATATATATGGTCGGTATGGCGCTCTTCCTTTTTGATATGTTTGTATCGATCAAGAGTTATTACGGACAGATGGCAAGGCTTACCGTGACGAATGCGAGCCTCGACAGGATAGAAGAGGTTTTTGCCGCTGAGGAATTAAAGGACGAAGGCAGGAAGACGTTTGCGGCTGCAGCTTCTACAGGCTCCGATGCTGCGGAGATCGCCTATGATAATGTCAGCTTCGCCTACACAGATAAAGATGTACTTAAGAATGTTTCATTTGAGGTAAAGCAGGGTGAGATGACAGCCCTTGTCGGTCCTTCAGGAGGCGGAAAATCAACCATAGCATCCCTTCTTGCAAGGTTCTGGGATGTTAAGAGCGGACGGATACTCATAAGGGGAGAAGATATAAGAAATGTATCCCTTGGAAGCCTTATGGATCAGATCTCTATGGTATTCCAGAGGGTCTATCTCTTCCAGGATACAGTCTATAACAATATCGCCATAGGACGTCCTGACGCGACAAGAGAAGAAGTTGAAGAAGCTGCAAAAAAAGCAAGGTGCTATGACTTTATAATGCAGCTGCCGAATGGATTCGATACTGTGATAGGAGAGGGAGGAGCCTCTTTATCAGGTGGTGAAAAACAGAGGATATCCATCGCGAGATGTATCCTTAAGGATTCGCCCATAGTAATACTTGATGAGGCAACCGCAAGCGTGGATGCGGATAATGAAAGGGCTATCCAGGAAGCGATATCGGAACTGTGTAAAGACAAGACGCTTCTTGTTATCGCTCACAGGCTTAAGACAATAAAGGATGCGGATCGGATACTTGTTATCTCGGGTGGCGAGATCATAGAGAGCGGAACCCACGGGACCCTTATGGAAGCAAAGGGGACATACGCTCATATGGTATCATTGCAGGCATCATAAGTATTATAAGATCATTAATGTGAAAAGCTCCCGAAAACCAGGTTTCGGGAGCACCACATGATCTATTCAACACGGCGATTGCCGTAGTTGACAGTTTAGTATTACTCGAAGAGTATGTTGTTTACTATACCTTCAAGGTATTCCTGCCTGCCCGATCCGGGAAGTGCGGGAGCCTTCATATCGCAGGCATATTTTGCAAGTTCTTCAAGGTTTGTTTTGCCTTCTCGTATCTTCTTGCCTATACCCTCATCGTAGCTTGAGTATTTGTCTTTAATAAATGAATCTATCCTGCCGTCCTCGATGATCTCGGCAGCCTTGATAAGACCCAGTGCAAAGGTATCCATGCCAAGGATAAAAGCGTGGAACATATCCTCGTAGGTGTAGCTGGGACGACGGTTCTTGGAATCAAAATTGAAGCCGCCGGTGAGGCCTCCGGCCTTCAGTATTTCATACATAGCCATTGTAGCGTCATATACATTGCAGGGGAATTCATCGGTATCCCATCCGAGAAGAGGATCGCCCTGGTTGGCATCCACCGATCCCAACATACCGTTTATTGCGCTTATTCTCAGCTCATGCTGGAATGTATGCATTGCCAATGTTGCATGATTGGCTTCAATGTTCATCTTGAAGTCCTTATCAAGACCGTACTCTTTTAAGAAACCGATAGCAGTTGCCGCGTCAAAATCATATTGGTGCTTCATCGGCTCCTTGGGCTTGGGTTCTATATAAAAGTCACCTTTAAAGCCAATACTTCTTCCGTATTCAACAGCCATGCGCATAAGGCTTGCTATATTTTCCTGTTCGAACTTCACATCGGTGTTAAGAAGTGTTTCATAGCCTTCCCTTCCGCCCCAGAATACGTATCCGCGACCACCGAGCTTGACGGTGATATCAAGGGCCTTTTTAACCTGCGCTGCAGCGAAACAGTATACATCTGCGCTGTTTGAGCTTCCTGCTCCGTTCATGAACCTGGGGTTGCTGAACATATTGGCCGTACCCCACAGGCACTTTATATCGGTTCCCTCCATCTTGCTAAGGATATAGTCTGATATTTCATCTAGACGCCTGTTTGTCTCATTAATATCATCTGCCTCAGGTACAAGATCCACATCATGAAAACAAAAATACTTTATACCGAGTTTTTTCATAAACTCAAAACCGGCGTCTACTTTTGCCCTGGCGTGTTCCATTGTCCCCTCTTCTGAAGCTCCGAAGGATTTATCTGCGGTGCCGCGTCCGAACATATCCGTTCCGTTTGCTCCGAGATTATGCCACCAGGCCATGGCAAAGGGCAGGTGTTCTGCCATTGTCTTCCCCATTACAACCCTGTCAGGATCATAGTATTT
>JAILCT010000098.1 GCA_024690425.1 Lachnospiraceae bacterium
GTCCTATCCTGATGCCGATTATCACCCAGTAAAACCATTCATGAGTGTACTCTTTGTCGGGATGAACGGTTATCTTATAAACAAAGGAATGTAATCCGTTGGTAAAGACCACTGCCGCGACCAGAACGAGCAATACTGCAAGAAGCTTCTCTATCGTCCCTATAAGCTTTTTATTCCTGACAGGCTCCACATTGATGGCTGCCATAAACATACATGCGGGTATCGCCATCAGCGGAACCGTGTACCCGTACCAGAGGTATTCATTGATATAAACATCCTCAGGAAAATATGAGAACTTGCACATCCTCAGGAAAAAGAGGAGCACCATAAAAAAGCAGGCTGCAAGGATCCGGTACCTTATCCTGTCATCAACTATCCTCCGCCTTATGGTTACGGCCCATATCAGGATCATCGTAATATAAGCAAATGCCGGAATGTGATGAAGCTTTATCACCGATACCGGGATCATGCATGTGATGATCCCGGTAACAAACAGTCCTGCAAAAATGAGCATTATTCTTTTATTCGCAAAGTTTAACCGTTCCACGATTCAATAATACACCTATTTGTACAAGTGGAGAAGCTCAGGATCCGGAAGCTCATCCGTTATCATCTTAATAGGGTCATCCTTCTTGGCATTCTTGCTCCAGAAATCCTGCATGATCTGAAGATCATCCTCAAGCACTCCCGTATCCGAAGCTCCCATATTGTTTACATACGTATCAAAATCCTTCTTGGTCATCACATCATCAAGATAACTGTAATCCCACTTAGCACCCAGCGGCTTCATATAGAAGTCAAACAGCGGAGTCTCGTAATCCGAGGTGAGCACCGCGCTGACACACATGGGTTCATTTCCTACAGGAGGTGTTATGATCGCCGTCCATTCCTGCGGGCCGTCATCCGTGCCCATCATTCCTGTAACGGTCAGCCATCCGTCATCCCTGAACTCTCCCTTGACATGCTCGATATTTATGGATTCACCGTATATATGGCGCATGTAGACAAGGGGCTGTTTCTTCTCGTCAATGACTATCCTCGCATAAGCATCACCGGTGATCCCGTTAAAGTCATGGTCATAGCAGTGTGCACCTTCCCTGAATATGATAAATCCTTCGTAATCACCCACAAGCTTAAGGGCTTCATCAAAATCATAGTCAGCTTCAGCTTCTCCCGCACCGGATCCGCCTGTTATATCAACCGCGCCGAAATCACCGATATCCAGTGCTCCGCCGTCCTCTCCTTCATCTTCTCCCATGGCTTCACGCCACTCGTTCCACAGGTCGCTTCCCTTTTTTGCAAATGTATACTTGACTTCATCAGAAAGGTTGAGCGTGATGCTCCCGTCATCGTTTATCTCACCGACCTTGGTGTCACCGTTAAGGTAGAACTTGTTGTCTTCAATGGTCGTGTCAAAGTTAAGATCCTGCTCGGCCACATACATGCTGACCGTATCATCTTCGTTGACTATAATGTATTCGCCTTCTTCTATCCACACTTCACCGTCACCGTCGATCGCACTGACAGCTTCATATCTTCCGTACAGGGAATCTTCCTCACCGGTTTCCTCTTCTTCTCCCTCTCCGGAAGTATCCCTCTTGCCTTTCAGTGTTGCCTTACCGTCATTACCCTTACCTGCTCCGGCAATGATCTCATCGCATTCAAGAGTAAGCGTCACACCCGAATCCATGACATCTTCAAGCACCATTACGCCGTCCGAGAGCGTACCGTCAAAAACAGCGCCCTCACCTTCCGCATGGAACTTGTCGCCTTCGAGCGTCCACTTGACTTTTCCGCTCTCACCGTCAAACGCTACTGTAGCCTTACCCTTTTTCTTAAGCTCAAAGGTAAATCCGTCTCCGAAGATATCATCCACGCCGACAGCGATTCCGCTCATTTCGGCCGATTTGGCCACATATAGCCCAAGGTTCGGATCGTCTGCACCGTCATCTCCGCATCCGGTCGCAAATACCAGCATCACAGACAGCAGCAGCAATAATACTTTGGTCACGTTAATCTTTTTCATTTCAGCAATCCTCCTCCGATCTTCTGATCCGGTTCTTTTTTTGCTCTGCATTATAAATAAAAAAAGGGGGTATCACTACCCCCAAACGTCTAATGTGAAAAAAAGATATTTTTTACTAAGAAGCCCGGCACAGCCACTTGCGCAGCATATCTTCAAGGTCCGAAGCCTTCACAGGCTTGGAAATAAAGTCATCCATGCCCGACTTAAGAAGAAGCTCCCTTGCTTCTTCAACGGCATTGGCAGTAAAGGCGATGATGGGGATATCCATGTAAGCGGGATATTCCTCCCTGATCCTTTTTGTCGCTTCTATACCGTCCATTTCCGGCATCATATAGTCCATGAGAACAAGGTCAAAATCATACTTCGCGGCAGCCTTTATGGCTTCATTTCCGCTTTTTACACATATGGGCTTAATGCCGTAGAGCCCAAGGAGGTTCCTGGCAATATAGAGGTTCACCGAATTGTCGTCAACGACAAGGAGCTTAGCATCCGGAAGATGCAAGTGTTCTCCGGCTGCTTCCGAAGCTGTCACAGCTCCCGTATCCTCTGCCTTTACAAGCTCCTGGGGTATCATTACCCTGAAGGTGCTTCCCTTGCCGTATTCACTTTCAACTTCAATGTTGCCGCCCATGAGATGTGAGAGCCGCTGGGATATCGTAAGGCCGATCCCGACGCCTTCCGCCTTTCTTGCACGTGATCCGTCCGCCTGTGAGAAGGATTCGAATATCCTGTCAACATCCTCATCCTTTATACCCACACCCGTATCTGCCACGCTCAGCTTAAGCATCACCTTCTCGTCATCCGTCTTTTCACAGCCGGCCTCAATGCTTATGCTGCCTTCGTTTGTGAACTTCACCGCATTTGATAAGAGGTTATTGAGTATCTGCCTTATGCGTGCGCTGTCGCCGTGAAGTGATGCGGGCATATCGGAATCGATCTTTAAGCCCATCTTTACGGGCTTACCTGACAGGCCCATCGAATAGGCTTCGACCGTTTCCTCAAGAAGCTTTCTGGGATCATAATCCACGGGAAGGATCTGCATATAGCCATCCTCGATCCTCGAAAAATCAAGTATGTCATCGATCACGACAAGCAGGGCATTGCTTGACGAACCTATCTGCTCTACGTATTCCCTGGCCCTGTCTGTTATGTTCTCAGACTTTAGCAGGTCGGCCAGGCCCACTATGGCGTTCATCGGAGTCCTTATCTCGTGGCTCATATTGGCGAGAAAATCACTCTTATACTGGGCGGCCTGCTTGATCTTGTCTTCACTGTTCTTAAGGTCGTTTATCATATCTGCCGTATTCTCAGCCAGCAGGTATATTTCATCATTTCCGTAAGGGTAGCTCTTTATTGCATCGGCGGTATCATAGGCCCTTGAAGCAGAGAAATCCCTTATCTGGTCCGAGAGATGGTTGATACGCCTTAAGTAGTTAAGGTTTATGAACAAAAGAGTCAGTACGCCCAATACGCCAAGGGCGATCGCAAGCCTTGCCGCTATGGCCATGGTACTGTTTTTGATCATGTCATCTACATCACCGACACCCATTTCGGTCACTATAAGGCCGATGGTCTTCCCGTCTATCACAAGCGGTGTGTAGTATGAATAGGTATTGCCCCATTCGTTGTTCCACTCATAGACGTCATCGTACCTTACCCCGTTCTTCCAGGTATTCCACAAAAGGGGATGTTCCTCGACCTCTTCATAGTAAGAATCACCCATATACAGGTATCCTGGATGCGCCGGATCCTCGGTCCGTTCACCGTCTATCATGTAAACCGTCATCTTGGTCTCATCATTGGGAAGGAGGAAATAAGTATAGGGCAGGTTAAAGGATTCCCTGGCCTTCTCAAAGGTCAGGAGCCAGTACTCCTGATAATATGTGAAATAGAGGTTCTTAAGCTCATCAGTCAGATCGTCGATAGGCACTTCGGTCCCAAACATCTTATCCGGATACGTTTTCTTGAACTCATGGAAGAACTTCTCACGCGCTTCCTCATAGTTGTCAAAATCAACCGGGATCCGGATGTCCTTATAATGCTCTTCATAATAGTTTTTATATGATACGAAGACCTGTGGGTCCTTAAGGATAAGCTCGGCAAGATAGCTTCCGACACTCATAAGCCGGTCCTTGCACAGACTCCTGGTCTGCTTGACCTGCTCGTGGTAGGTAAGGTATGAAGTTGCAACAGTGGCCGTCACGATAAAGACAATGATCATGACCAGAAACTGCGTGTTCAGTTTGATCGGTTTTTTCATTTTGCCTCCTCAATGCCAATACGGCTTCTGATCCTTATGGCTGTAACCCTTCATTTTCTCTTTGTAGCCGTCAGCTATCGCTTCATACCTGCTTAATGCCTTAGGCTTCATGCTTCCCAAAGAACGAACACTATCAAGCCCCGTAATGAGATCCTTAAGGTCGTCCTGTGCATTATCCTTGTAATTGTTGGCCATATCCATCTCAAGCCGCTGTATTATACTGTCCAGTTCTTTCTCAACTTTGCTCTTAAACAATCCCATCATTCAACTCCTGATCCATCGCAAATTTTTCAGCCCGCCGGCCAGAAATCAATTTATGGTTTACATCTCTTACACGGTTTTCCATACTTGCAGCTTAACTTATTTAAATACCTCATTATACCTGGCGTTGGCGCGTTCGCTTTCCTTCTTGTCTTTCCATCTGGCTATATCCGAACAGATGGCTAACATCTCATCCACAACAAGCTCTGCCTTCTTAGGCTTTACGTTGTTAAGGTATGATGTCATACGGTCCATGGCCTTGGGGCTGCCAAGGTTCCTGACGATCTGATCCCCAAGTGCTTCCGGGAAACCAAGCCCTGTCAGGGCATCCATCATTCGGTTCTTTGCTATTATCCAGGTTCTCTGCTCGTCCATAGTCTCATATCCAGCTGTAATCCCCGCCTGTAACGGCAAGGCTCAGCAAAACATCGTACTTCTCAACATCCTCACCTTCGAGCATCTGCAGAAGCTTAGCTGCCTCGTTAGGTGTTGGCATCTCCTCATCCGGCCCGATCTCCATGTTGACCTCTTCACCGCAATACGGACACACCAGCGTCGGTGCTATGCGGATATCAAGAAACCTTGTCCCGCAATCAGCACACTCGTAAAAACCGCATCTCTCTGTTCCATCAGGTACGTAATACATCCTTTATCTCCTGTTCCGGCTTGTTCATATCTAACTATTTCAGTCCGTTTGCGATGACTACATTAATAGGCTCGACTTCAATCTTCTCCCAGACTTTTTCAACCACATACGGCTCATTGGAGATATAGTCGTCAAGTTCCTTCCTGCTGTCAAAATCCATTATAAGCGCAGAGCCCTTCATTTTTCCTTCGTCATCAAGAAGGCCTCCTGCACATATGATATGATCGTTCAGTTTCTTCATGCCCTCAAGGTGGCGCGGACGCACTTCCATCCTCTTCTCAAGCTTTCCTTCTCCGTCATACGATCTTACGATAAACTGCATAACTCTTCCCTCCTGTAATTGATATCTAATGAACTACTACTTCTTGATTTATCCTTCTGTTTCTTATTGCTTTATTTTACCATAATCAGATCTCAATGCGGAGACCAATTTTGTGTGACGCTATTGTGACTCATAGGGGGTTATTATAAAACCATCAAAAGAAACAACACCTGCCGAACAAGGCAGATACATAGTCAAGAAAGAAGGCGATTATGATGATGAACACAATACAGGCACAGAAAATAGCCATGGCTGATCTTGAAAGAGTAAACGGTGGAGGATGGTTCGATAACATTGTTGATTTTGTGTTGATGCGATTGAAGATGCTTCGAACTTTGTACCTGATGAACTTGTCGCTGCAGAACTTGTGGTAGATGAAGGGGTCAAAAGATTTTCAGAATCTGTTTACGACGCACTCGAGGAGGTTTCGCATCAAATGCCCAAATAACTGATGTGGCAGAGGGATGTCCATTTCGAAACAACATAGTAATACGAATGAACCGGCCAATAGACCGGTTCCTTTTCAATACTTTTATAACTTTATTCCAGCCAGCTTTCATTGGTAGGCTTATCCTTCGAAAACTGCCCTGTCTTACTGTTATAGATGAGCGGTGTTATCAGGTAATCATGACCGTTGTCGAAATTATCGGTCTCCGTATATAATGACAATCCTTTAAAGTCATCCCGCATGATCTGCGTTCTGCTTCTTTGATCCAGCGGATGATTCTTCGGATGATTTCCTGTCTTTGCCTGACAGTTCACTTATCTTTCTACCGCCAAACGTCTAATCTTTGTTGATCCAATCTGTCAGGAAACGTCTCACTAATATGCATTGATGTATTCATCCGTCATGTGCCATAGCTTCGATGTATCGTAACCAGCCGGCAGATGCACCCACTTGCCGTTGTCTGTTTCGATATACCATGCTCCTTCGTCCATATCATATTCCATCCAGCCATAATCCCCGTAATCGGAAGATATCCCTTCATACCAGTACTGCCACTGAGCAGGCGCCACGGTATCGTTATAATAAAACCAGCATTCGGTCTGAGAGTCATACCAGTCTTCACCATCCAGATGACAGGTTCTGCCTATCTCCTCCACATATATGGAATTCTTTGCGGATACCGTTTCGTATCGCGTACTGCTTGAGCTGTTGAATGAGGTCGAAGCAACAAAAAGGAAGGCCACTAAAGCAAAGAAAGGCAGCGTCAGGCTGCAAATTAACACGCCTATTGCGATCTTACCCACCATCGGAGTACCGGAAAATACCCCCTTTATGCCGCTGCCGCTTGCTTCCTTCTTTTTATCTGCTATATCTATCTGCAGGGTGGCACCGCATTTATCACAAACAGGCAGTTCTCCTTCTTTCCACTTATAGACCATACGGCTTCCGCAGTAATCACACTTGAGCATGGTCTCGGATCCGGCCATGATCATATTGTCATAGTGCTGCCCTTTTTCGTCGTAGTATCCCTCTTTAAAATACTGTCCATCCGGTGCTGTCCATCCCTGTGGATAATAGTCATAATCATGTGTCGCACCGTAAAAATGTCCTACAGCGCCATGCTGTGCTTTATCCCAGCCGTACGGCTGCGATGTCCGTTTACGATGGACCGGTGCACTGCTCCGGTAACTGCTGCGTGCTGATGAGCTGTGATGGCTCGATGAATGGCTTGAACGGCTGCTGCTCGAACGGCTGCTGCTGTGATGTGATGAACTGTGTGAACTATGATGACTGCTGCTGTGATGCGAGCTGCTGTGTCCTCTTGGTGGCATTTTCTTTTTCTCCTTTATTATCCAATCGTTACTCGTTTAGAAATCCTCTTCATTATACATCATTTAACTATCAATGTACTTTAAAATGAAAATCAGGCTAGCACATACATAAAAAAGCCAGCAAGACGGGGGTGGTGTCTCACTGGCCGGGGAAGTAATATAATCTCTTTCTGCAAAAACAGCGGCGGACAGCTTCCGGTTTCAACATCGGGTCTCAATGTGCTGCCTCACCGCTCGTAATTGCTAAAATAAAGATAACATATCATTGTATAATTTTCAACTAAATGTTTTGCCACAAATGTGACATTTCTCCTGCGGATAACTAAGCCTAAATGCATTTGCCATCACTGAACTCCTTAATGAACTGATCAGGCATCCAGGGCTTTATCTGGGGTCGTCCTCTTGCGGCACAGGATGCAGAGGCATTGGTTATGGCCTGACGATACTGTCGAACCGCTCTATTTAGAATCACACAAAAATCCCGCATATGGGAATTTATACAGGATCACATCATTCCCGAACAGATTTATCTCTGTCCCTGTTGCTTCACCACGTCTGATCTGTTCCGCACCCTCTATAAGCTTGCGAACAATATCCGGTTTTACAGGTATCGATCCGTGCATGGCATACACATCATCATACTGCCCGTCGTAATCCTCAAGATGCTTCATGCTCTTAATATACAGGTCTATATTCCTGTAAGGTCCGAACATAAATATATTTCCATCCTCTACGGAATCTCCGCTTATAAGCACCCGATACTTTTCATCCAATATCGCAATGCTGCCGGGAGTATGTCCCGGAATATCTATGATACGAAGTATCCGGTCACCCAGATCGATCACATCACCTTCTTTTACCGGAATGAACTCTCCCTTGCCACCGTTATGTCTGTAATTATCCTCTTCTGCCTGGCTCATATAAAATTCTTCAAAAGCTCCATTCCCCGAAATGTGATCAGGATCCGCATGTGTATTGATCAGGATCAAAGGAAGGTCTGTCAGCTTCTCTGCCATTTCCCTTGCATTCGGAGTGTTCATGCCGGTATCGACAAGTGCAGCTCTCTCATTCCCGCAAAGAAGGAAAAACCTTACACTGTCATCCTCGAACCGCCAGGTGTTATCGTTGATCTTTATTGTTTCTGCCATAGTCCATATATCCTCCGCTGCCAATATACACGGTTAACTGTTCCACTTCTTCTCGATCTCCACTATCTCACCAATATACATGTCATGTTCGGCATCCCCTGTATAAAATGTCTTCGCTATCTCAGGAAGCATATTCTCTGTCTTAAGTTCCTGCCTGAAAAGTTTTCTATACTCAAAAATACCTCTAAAATCACGACCCTTTCTTGTCTTATAATATACGTCTTTGTCCGTACAAGAGCAATACGTTTATAAGTACCCCGGCCAATTTTCATCATTTGACGTAATTGCATTTCATTTGACCAGATTTCTCCAATTCCGCTAATGCCGTCCCCGTGGCCCCTGTCGCCCCGTATGTGACACTTTTATGACTCATGGTGAGTTATCATAAAACCATCAAAAGAAACAATACCTGCCGAACAAGGCAGATACATAGTCAAGAAAGAAGGCGATTAATATGAAGAACACAATGTATATCTTTAAGCTGAATGCAGATGAACTTACAACGATCACAGGAGGAACAGGACCTCTGGGAGAAACAGGACCTATCGGATATCCTTATATGGTAGGCATACCTCGCGGTGGAAAAATACAATAAATCTTTTTTCATAAACCCCTCCCCGAAGGAACTGGCCAATAGACCGGTTCCTTCTTTTTGCTATAGGGCACAAGAAATAATCAATCAGGTTTCAATGATAAGGCACTTCTCTGCCAGGTCTTACGATACTGTCAAACCGTTCAATGACCTTCCTTAGATCATCATCAACCCTTGTCAGGCACTCACCTATTATTCCGATTGGGATCCCATAGAACGCTTCTGCAATACCACCCGCAATACAGGTCAGGGTATCACAGTCACCACCGAGTGAGACAGCCGTCCTTATCACATCTTCAAAGTCATTCCCTTCAAGGAATGCCGTTATCGCTTCGGGTACTGTCTCCTGGCAGCTCTCCACATGATGATAAGCCGGCCTTATCTCATCACA
>JAILCT010000104.1 GCA_024690425.1 Lachnospiraceae bacterium
GATATTTGCCTTTGCATTCGGTATTTTCGGCTTCTTTCTCCCCTTGTTGACAGGCCCTGCGGGAGTGGTATTGCTGGTATGTGTTCCTTTTGCAATTATCGGATTGGTCGCAGCCATAATTGTATTAAAGAATCTGTATTACTATGTTACTGTGCGTTCGAAAGGCAGAAAGATCACGGGTAAGGTATATGGATACGTTGATGATAACGTAATGCTTAACGGTACACCTGCACAGGTATGCAAGATCCTTGTACATACTCCGGAGGGACCCAGATTCATCATGTACCAGATGAAGAGGGTTGATCATCCTTATAAGGTTAACTCAAGGATAGACCTTAAAGTATTCAAGGACAGGTTTACCATAGTAAAGTCAGACACCACCCCCTTTCACCTTGCCCAGCCTTAAGGGTTTGTGGTATAATAGCCGTGTTTGCGTGAAGGCGTGTATATAGCTGAGTAAACGAAATGAATAAGATCGTTCACTATATATGCACAATCAAATATAATTAAGAAAAGGAGATGTTACAATGAATCTTTCACCCCTTCAGAAGGCAAGATACGAGTATACTCCCAAGCTCCCGGGAATGCTCAGGAACGGTATCGCGGAGATATGTGTTAAGGACGGAGCAGCTACCCAGTCAGTAGCAGATCAGGACAAGATCAAGGCACTCTTCCCCAATACATACGGTAAGAATGAGATAACATTCGTTAAGGGCACCAATACTTCGGCAGCCAAGAAGCAGGTTGTGGGCGTTATCCTTTCGGGTGGTCAGGCTCCCGGCGGACACAACGTTGTATGCGGTCTCTATGACGCACTTAAGGCAACCGATCCAGGCAATGTGCTTTTAGGATTCAAGGGAGGTCCCGACGGACTTCTTAAGAACGATTACGTTGAGTTTGATGACAAGTTCATCGATGAATACAGGAATACAGGCGGTTTTGATATCATCGGTTCAGGCCGTACCAAGTTAGAGACAAAAGAACAGTTTCAGATCGTTGCCGAGAATGCGAAGAAGAACAGCCTTACCGCTATCGTTATCATTGGTGGTGACGATTCCAATACAAATGCCGCTACTCTTGCCGAGTACATGGCAGCCAACAACACCGGCGTACAGGTTATCGGATGTCCCAAGACGATAGACGGTGACCTCAAGAACGAGGATATCGAGGCTTCATTCGGTTTCGATACCGCTACCAAGACTTATTCGGAGCTTATCGGTAACATCGAGAGGGATGCGAACTCAGCAAAGAAGTACTGGCATTTTATCAAGGTTATGGGCCGCAGCGCTTCTCATGTTGCTCTTGAGTGTGCACTTGAGACCCAGCCCAACATCTGCCTTATCGGTGAGGAAGTGGCAGCCAAGAAGATGTCACTTGCACAGATCACAAGCTACATCGCTGACGCGGTAGAGAAGAGGGGTAACAACGGCGAGAACTTCGGTGTTGCGATCATTCCCGAGGGTATCGTTGAGTTCGTTCCCGAGTTCTCAGCTCTTATCGCCGAGATAAACGAGCTCCTTGCAGGCAAGAAGACCGAGGAATTCAATGCACTTCCCGATTGGAATGCCAAGTATGACTTTATCAAGAAGGGCCTTAGTGCAGAATCATTCAAGGTATTCGATATCCTTCCTCAGGGTATCCAGCAGCAGCTCTTCCTTGAGAGAGATCCTCACGGTAACGTACAGGTATCACTTATCGAGTCCGAGAAGCTCTTCTCCGAGATGGTTAAGAACGAGCTTGACAAGAGGAAAGCAGCCGGCACATACAAGGGTAAGTTCGGTGCCCAGCATCATTTCTTCGGATATGAAGGACGCTGCGCATTCCCTTCAAACTTTGATGCCGATTACTGCTACTCACTCGGATACAATGCATTTATGCTCATCCAGTACGGCTACACCGGATACCTTTCAAAGGTATCTAACCTGTCAGCTCCCGCTGAGGAGTGGAACGCAGGCGGTATGCCCATCACCAAGATGATGAACATCGAGAGAAGGAACGGAGAGGACAAGCCCGTTATAAGGAAGGCTCTGGTTGAGCTTGACGGAGCACCCTTTAAGTACTTTGCATCCAAGAGAGATGAGTGGGCTGTTAAGACAAGCTTCACCTATCCCGGTGCCATCCAGTACTACGGACCTTCTGAGGTTTGCGACCTGACCACAAGGACACTTGCCCTTGAGCATGGTAAGGCATGATCGACAAACACTAAAATAATTGTATAAAATAAAGCCCCGGTCATTGCAATCGGGGCTTTTTGAATGGTCAAAACTGTAAAGTCAGCGACTGAAAAACTCATCTATATTCTGCATCCATTCTTCGGGCGGCATGGTCTTTAAGAGGTATTTCTCGGGCTTAAGCGCCAACACCTGCATAACGCTCTCTTTGTCGTTCTTCGCGGTTAAGAACATGACCGGGATATCCTGGGTGGCTACTTCCGACCTTATCATCTCAAGCACCTTGGCACCCGAGATAACGGGCATCTCGTAGTCAAGGAGTATAAGGTCAACCTTGTTGGTCGCAAGGAAGGTGATGGCATTCATCCCCGAGCCTGCCACATATACAAGGTATTTTTCGCCGAGGAGTGACTTTATCATACGAAGCATGGTGGGGTCATCATCCACAATGAGTATCTTCTTCCTGGCTTCCTCCTCTGTACCCTGTCTTACTGCCTCGTCAAGCTCCGCGACCAGATCGTTTACGTTAAGAGGGCGGAGCATTACCTTATGGATCGCTTCTTCAGGCACTATTCCCTTAACTTCCTCAACCTCTTCGGGCTCGCCGACAAGGAATAAACGCAGTTCCTTTTCGAGGACCAGATCCTTGAGGTAAATAAGGAACTGGCTGTCCGATACATTATTGGAATCAAGGTATAGGATAATAAGCCTCGGCAGCTGCCCGATCTTGTCGATCACATTTATCTTGGCCTCCGTCCTGTCCACCTCATATTCAGCCTTCTTTATCCCGTTTACAATGGCGTTCATCATAAATCCCGCCTGTCCGATTATCAGTACCTTTTTATCCATTATTAAGCTCCTCCAGAATCGCGTCTCTCTCAAGCCTTGTGATCATGCCGCATATCCTCTCATACCGGGCCGCTTCAACGGGCGGCAGCCGGTATTCCTTAAGCATCCCCACAAGTTCATCCGCCGTGTTAAAGTCAAAGGCATCCACGGCCTCTTTTATCGCCCCGTAGGCTTCCGACAGGGCAGCGGGGTCGATCATCTCCCGGCTGTCTGCAGCTTCATCGTCCTCTTCCTCTTTGAATAACGAAGCCAGACTGTCAAAATAGTAAGAGTATTTATCCAAAAGAGCGGGAGTGCCTTCATTTATTGCAGTGATATCTTCCCGGTCCCCGCTTTCTTCAAACCCTGCAGCCATCTTACTAAGATCCATGGCTCCGATAAGCCTTGATGAGCTCTTAAGTGCATGCACTGCAACCGTGTAGTCCTTGATATTTCCGGCCTTCCAGGTATCTTTGATCTTCCCGGAGCCGGTTTCGAAATATGCATAAAAATCATGGACTGTATTCTTAAGTATATCCGCATTTAAGCAGTTCTTCAATGCCGCATCGATATCTATTCCCTTTATTGCGGCATAATCATTCATGAAGGCACTGTCATCGCTGCTGTCCCCGCCTGCGCTTTCATTCGAACCTTCCTCCGTTTCTTCCGGGGGCTCCATGACTTTGCCGGATGGCAGGTATTCGGCGATCATATGCTCAAGCTTCAGTGCATCCACGGGTTTACTCAGGTAATCGTTGAAGCCTTCGCTTATGAACTGTTCCTTTGCCCCCGCGACTACATTGGCGGTGAGGATGATGACCGGTGCATCGTAACTGCGGTTTTCATCCCTTGTAAGGGTCTTCATGGCATGCAGGGTCTCGGTTCCGTCCATCTCGGGCATACGCTGGTCCATAAAGATGATATCATAGCTTGCGGTCCTTATCTTATCAAGGCACTCGGCCCCGCTTGTCGCGGTATCGATATTGACCCGCGTCTCCTTAAGAAGAGACCTTATGACCGAGAGGTTTATAGGTGTATCATCCACCACCAGGATATGGGCATCGGGTGCGATAAAGCTTACCCGGTAGCGCTCGATGCTCTCGAGTGACTTTATATAGGTTTCGTTAAAGTCGCCTATGGGCTCCCAATCCATGACCTTCTGGTTTACTTCAAAGGAAAAGTCAGACCCCTCGCCGTAGACGCTGGTGACGCTTAAGCTTGATCCCATCATATCAAGAAGATGCTTGACGATGCTCATTCCAAGGCCGGTTCCCTCGATATTCCTGTTTCGTTCTTCCTCGATACGCTCGAAGGGAGAGTAGAGCTTCTTAAGGTCTTCCTCCTTGATGCCGATACCGGTATCTTTCACCCTGATGCAGAGAGCAATTTCATCACTGCCTGCCTGATCTTCCTTATCCCGGACATTGTTCTCCGACAGTATTCCTTCCTTATTGTCCCCGAGCTTCTTATAAGATACGGTCATGGTGACCGACCCCTTCTGTGTATATTTTACGGCATTGTTGAGGATATTGAGTATACACTGTTTGATGCGGATCTCATCGCCGAAAAGTACATGGGGCATGGACGGATCAACATCTATGTTAAGCTTAAGCCCCTTATCTTCGGCCTTTGCGCGGACCATGTTGATAAGGTCGTTTATCGTCGAGCTTAATTCATATTCAACCGGGATTATCTCCATTTTGCCTGCTTCGATCTTGGAAAAGTCAAGCAGGTCATTAATAAGGCTTAAGAGAGTCTTGCCTGAATTCTTGATATCGGCGGCGTATTTAAGTATCTCCTTATCGTTGCTTTCCCTAAGGATCATCTCATCCATGCCGAGGACCGCATTAATGGGGGTCCTTATCTCATGTGAGACATTGGATAGGAAGGTTGACTTTGCCTCGGATGAGGCCTTGGCCACACGCAGGTCCTCCTTAAGCTGCTGTTCACGCTTCATATCATCGATATAGCTGTTGAGTTCGCTCGACATTCTGTAGATGACCTTGTAGAGTGACTCTATCTCATCCTCACTGTTTATTGTAAGTTCAGACAGTTCCTTCTCAACCAGGAGGCGCTGTTCTTCCTCATCATCGAATTTATCCATGATCCCGGTGATGCTGACAATGGGCTTGACTATCAGCATCTGCCCGACGTAATTTGCCACAAGGACGATCGGGTGGATGACGCATAAAAGGAGCATGATGAGTTTTAAGTCAAAGGCTATTCCCTGGTCGTCAAAGGCGAACCGGTCATGCATCGCATGCTCCCTTGCCGCATCGAATGCATCATTGAAGCCGACCATCTGCGACAGGTCTCCGTAAACGGAATCGGGCTTCCTAGAAGGCTTGGTGGACGGCTTTTCTGACGGAGTGCCATCCTGAGTGGATTCTATGACTGATGCAGCGGGCTCCTGGCGGTATCTTTCCATCATCTTGGGGATCAGGCTGTTTGCAAAAAAGGCCGCTGCAACGCCCATAAACACAGCTTCAATAAGAAGGATGGCAAATATCTTGCCTGATAAGCCCCGGTATCCCTTTTTTAAAGAGGTTCCCTCCTCCCGCATTACGGACATTGGCGATGTCTCGGCATAGCCTATGCGGCTGCGGAAGTCCTTTCTTTTGTCGGAGCTGAACCAGTGGATAAAGAGGCAGATAAGGACCGACTGGGGAACGATATTGCACAGATGGATGAGCATTGAGGCGGCGTTGACCTCAGAGAATGATTCTCCTGCTATAAGCACAAATATAAGGTAATAGACTGCGGAAATGAAAAGCCCAGAAACAAGACCTGTGATAATGGTGCGTATCAGGCCCGAACACAGCCCCTTGTCCTTGATATAGCTGTAGACATATATGGCGACCAGATGGAAGAAGAGGAAATAGGCGTTGCCGGGTGAAAGGATGACGGCAACAACAAAGAAGGGCGTAAAGCAGAGGATCCCTCCGTACCAGCCGTAAACGATAGATGTAAAGGCTATGGGCAAAAGATAGAAAATGAAGAGGAATACAGATGCCGCCTCGGGCACATTGGCGTCAAGGAAACACAGCCAGTAAATACCCGTGCTGCATATAGCCATCAGGACAATGAGGATATCCCTTAC
>JAILCT010000174.1 GCA_024690425.1 Lachnospiraceae bacterium
TAAATTTTAATTAAAATTGGCTTGCCAATTCGATGAAAAGAATATATAATCTTTTTTGTTGTATTAAGTCTACGTAGCTCAGCAGGATAGAGCGTTCGCCTCCTAAGCGAAAGGTCGGAGGTTCGAATCCTCTCGTGGACGGGAACAATACAAGGGTACCCGGGAATGATCCCGGGTACTTTTTGTATTGTTCTCATTTTGTCGGATATGAACAGATTTGAAACAAATAATTGTCACATATAAGCACATTTTTTAATGAAATTATGCACTTCGTACAAATCAAAAACCCGTGAATTGTAGTGAATATAGAATATTTACAGGGGATATTGTAATGTTCAGACATATATGTTATCTTGTGTCTGTAATCGGAATATTCTAATATATATAGTCACATATGTGACAGTAAGTAATTCTTTACAGAATAAGGAGGTGGTTAAGGGAAGAATATAATTATGGAACTGTAAATAACTAAATAAGGGGGTGCTTATTATGAGTGAGAGCAGTGATAAGGAAAATGATAACAGGAGAGAAAGAAGAAAGCTCAGACCTATCGCCATGGCATACATAAAGGGCCAGACCGAAGATCTTCCCACGGATGGAATAAGCCTGTCAAGAATACAAGCACATATTCTTGATTTTATAAAATATTGTTATAAGAGGATAAATGACAAAGGCTATGTGGAAGATGAGATGGTTGACGAGGTACGCAATATAGGAGTAATCCTCAAGGCCTACTGTGATATAAAAAACGGAGATCTCTGCAGCGAATTCTATAACTTCAATATCCGATTGCTGAATCTGCTGTTTAAGGAAGGATGCAATTGCAACAAGAATCAGGTGATCGTATTATTTGAAAGAAGTGAAATCCTTACATTACTAAGCATATTTTTTATTCAGTATAAGACCTGCATATTTGACATCAATTTAATCCTGGATTATTGCGACACCTCTGTTGAAGCTAAAAATATAAATATGCTTTGTTTTATGACATATCAGTTTTGTTCCCAAGTTAAAGATATTAAGAAGATCAGAATGGAGGAGCTGTCTATCGATGAATTGGAAAAGGGTATAAGCCTGGGATATTTTAACGATAAAAGGGCGGAATTAGGAAAATACCTTAGAGAGTTACTTATATGCAAAAATGAAAATGATAAGGGATCCTTTGAGATACTGTGCTTTAAGCTCTTAAGGCTTCATATCCTCGGAAAGCTTGAGATATATGCATTTTCGGATCTTGTAAAGGACCATATATTGTACAGGCTCATGTATAAACCCTGGGAAGTTGATTTTAAAACCATCAGGCTTAACCTCTTTATAGGACTCGTTAACGTTAAGATCCGTAATATTGTTATAAAATACGGAGGTTATGAATTCTATTTAAGAGTCAGGGCAGCCAAAAAGAGAAATAAGAACATAAAGAATTCTTATATATTCAGCGGAGTTCTGCAAAATGAGAATTTCAAGAGGATCTATTATGAAAATAAACTCGCCAAGGCATGAATGTCTGTGTTTGCAAGGTTTCGTTGAAATAATCGGGTCCATTTAGTATAATAAGTCCTATGAATTACATAGTACTTGATCTGGAATGGAACCAGTCATCCGACAGGTTTAACAAGGATTACGGTCTTCCCTTTGAAATACTGGAGATCGGAGCTGTTAAGCTCAATCGGAAGATGATGGTGGTGGATAATTTCAATGAGCTGATAAAACCTCAGATTTATCACACCATTCACTATATCACAACGAAAATAATAAATATGGATAAGGAAGACCTGGAAAAGGGTCGTCCGTTTCCTGAAGTAATGGAAGAATTCCTTAAATGGTGCGGAAGAGATTATATGTTCTGTATCTGGGGAACCCTTGATCTTACCGAGCTTCAGAGAAATATGGTCTACTACGGAATGGATGAACTTAGCAAGGGTCCGCTTATGTATTTTGATATCCAGAAGTTTTTTTCCATGACTTATGAGGATGGTAAGGTCAGAAGAGCACTTGAATGGGCTGTTGATTATCTCCATATTAAGAAGGATATCCCCTTTCACCGGGCTCATGCGGATGCCTACTACACGGCCAAGGTTTTTAAGATCATAGATGCCTATAAACCCGAGATAGAAAAATATGTTTCCTATGATGTTTTCATGGTCCCGCAGAACAAACGGCAGGAGATACACGCTAACTTCCGGACATATTCCAAGTATATTTCAAGGGAATTCCCCGATAAGAATTCGGCCATAGAAGATAAGGAAGTAAGCGCCACCAAGTGTTATCTGTGCGGCCGTAACTGTAAGAAAGAGCTGAAATGGTTTTCGGTAAACGGTAAGAATTATTTCTGCCTTGCTTATTGCAAGAAGCATGGATATTTAAAAGGCAAAGTGAGGATGAAGAAAGCTGATGACGGAAATGTATATGTGATCAAAACGCTTAAGCTTGTTGATGAGGAAGTAGCCAGAGAGATACATGAGAAACAGGATAAACTGAGAATCCAGAGAATGGAAAAGAGACACAGTAAAAAAGAAAAGACCGAATAGGCCTTTTCTTTTTACTTTATAATCTTAAATTGTTATTTCTCTTCTTATATCGCTTTCTTTTCAGGTTTTTCTGGTGGCGGCCCGAATAGGAATAACTTAAGATAAAGGATCTCGTGAACAGGAAGAGAAGGATGATCCCCAGTATAACAACCAGGATTATTATTATTCGCCGTACATTTATAAAGACGATGTTTTTGTTTTTACTGAATGACTTGGGCTGGGTTCCGTCGGCAGCAGATCTTATTATATTCGCAAAATCGAATATATCATCTTCGGTCTGGGCATAATCAAGGGTCGTTGAACCTACATTATTACCGGAAAAATTATAAGTAAGGGTTGCCACATACCCTTTGGAACCATCGGAATAGTCAAGTGTGACATGGAGATCATCAAACGATGCTGTCTTGGGTATTATCACATATCCGGAGTCATTGAGTTCAAGTGCCTGCCTGGAACTACCCATGATGTCAAGATCGGTCTTGAAAAAAGTTGAAGAGTCAAGAGTATAACGGGTTTCATTATCCTTGATGTTCAATATCTGAAAACCGTCAAACCCATAATCAAAAAGCTTCTGCGTATCAAGGAACTGATCGGGACTCTCCTCCTTCATGATAACGCATATAAGCCGCATCCCGCCCCTTTCAGCACAGCTTACAAGTGTCTGCCTTGCATCCTTGGTATATCCTGTCTTGCCTCCGATGAAACCGTCATACTGATATTTAAAACCCCGGACCATAAGGTGGTGGTTATCCATTATCCTCTCCTGAGACTGGATATTGGTAGCCGGGATAGTGTAGGTCCTTGTTCCGGATATATTGGCAAAAGCTTCATTCTTATAGCATTCCCTGGCAATAAGGGCAAGATCATAGGCGGAAGTATAATGATCTTCATTCGGAAGTCCGTTGGCATTTATAAAGTGAGTGTTGTTACAGCCAAGAGCTGCAGCACGCTCGTTCATCATATTTACAAAACCGTCAAGGCTTCCTCCGACATGTTCTGCAAGGGCATAGGCAACTTCATTGGCTGATCCCAGCATCAGTCCGTAAAGGCATTGCTCAACAGTCATCTGCTCGCCCACATCTATACCTATCCTGGAGCTGTCGGAATCAACATTGAATATCGCATCATGAGAAAAGGTCACCACTTCATCCATTGTAGTGTTCTCAATGGTAAGAAGGGCAGTCATCATCTTGGTGGTTGATGCGGGATAGAGTTCCTCATGGATATTCTTGGAATAAAGAACGGTTCCGGTGTTAAAATCCATAAGGATCGCCGATTCGGCACCAAGCGCAGGTCCTTCAGGCCAGCCTTCCCATGTATTGCTCTCGACCGGGAGGAACATACGCTCCTGCGCGGCAGCCTTCTGATCTGCTGTAGGTATCGTATTTACCGCATAAACGGAAACACTGCAGCAGATGAGGGTCAGAAAGGATACAATTGTAAAAAAGCTATATCTTAATAATTTCATCATTATCTATAATACAATACTTTCGGGAAAAAACCTAGGACATATGGTATACTAAGATACGTTATAATATTAAGGGAAAGTAAGGATAAAAATGAGACTCAGGAATATCACAGGATCAAGAGAGATCATAGCAGAGAATAAATATGTGGTCCATGAACCGGAAAAATACAGGGATTGTTGGAAACGGGAGATATTTAACAATGACAATCCGATACATGTTGAGATTGGTATGGGGAAGGGCCGCTTTATCATGGAACTTGCAGAAAAAAACCCTCATATTAATTATATAGGGATAGAAAAGTATTCAAGTGTCCTTCTCAGAGCCATACAGAAGATGGAGAATAACAGTCTGCCGAATCTTGTTTTTATAAGAATGGATGCGGAAGATATCACGGAAATATTCGGGGAGGGGGAGACAGACAGGATCTATCTTAACTTTTCCGATCCATGGCCTAAGGACAGGCATGCAAAGAGACGTCTGATGTCGGGTAATTTTCTTGAGAAATATACCCATATCCTGAACAGGGAGGGGATCGTTGAATTCAAAACAGATAACAGGCCATTGTTTGAATATGCTCTTTTGGAGGTTCCCGCCGCAGGCTGGGAAATTATAAACAAAACCTATGATCTTCATAATACCGCCGATATGATGGAAGGCAATATCATGACGGAATATGAAGAAAAATTCTCTGCATTGGGTAATCCGATATGCAAGTATATAATAAGGCAGAAAAGGAACTGAGGGAAAGGAGGACAAAGATAATGAAGCATTATACATATTCACCCAAGGGAGTATGTGCAAGACAAATCGATTATGATCTTGATGAGAAAGGAAAGATATATAATCTTAAGTTTATGGGAGGCTGTAACGGAAACCTTAAGGCTATAGGCAAGCTTCTTGAGGGAACGGATGCCCGCAGGGCCGCCGGAATCCTTAAGGGGAATGACTGTGCCGGAAAGGGTACATCATGTGCAGACCAGCTGGCAAGATCCATAGAAGAGGCTCTGGGCTGACAAGCTCAGCTGTTCCTTCTGCTTACCGGCCTGCCGGTGATGAAGGGGAAGAAGCGGTTGATGATGAATATGGTGACAGTCACATAAAGAAGGAATATAAGTACGATGATACCATAACATATATAACCGCGGGCCCTTGTAAGATACTGGTTCAGATACATTGCGGCAAGGAGCGAGAGCCGCATTATGGCTGAATTGTTATGGACAGCCATGAAGGTAAGAGAGTTTACCCCGTAGAATTTAAGAACCGGGAAGCTGGTTTCTTCATTTATCCTGCTGCCGATATGAATCCCTGAGAGGAGCATGCTTATGAGGATGACCGCTAATGAACCGGATATGGAGCTTAAATAATACAGGGGATAGTTATTGAGGACGAGTGACCTGAAATCAACAGGACGGTTTATTGTATTGATGTAAATATTTATCACAAGCAGAACGGATATAGCCGGGATGATAAGCAAACGGCTATTTGAGAGCTTCGTACCTGTTAACCGTAGGCCAATGTATATGTAGTATCCGATAAAGATATAGGAGCAGGCAAATACCGGTCTTATAAGGGTTATAATAAGCTCATTGATCCTCTCGTATATTTCAGCATTGTTGGGCAATCCGCCCCTCAATTGATTTGCAGCAATCGCACATGTTAACAATAAGAGAATCGCGATAAATGATTTATGGTTCTTAAAACGTTGGGTAAGGAACACGAAGAGGATCTCTCCTGCAAACAGGGCAGGCAGAAACCATAATACATTCATCCCGTACATTCCGAATACATACCATAACTGGATAAAGAGAGTCTTGAGCGGAACAACCTTGTCTATGAGTAATGAATAAAGGACAATAAAAATATAGATAAGGCTGAACCAGAAGTAGGGGATCATTATGGACTTAAATCTTTTTTTGGTAAAGACCTTTATATCGGCTGCATTCTCACCCTTAACGGCCATGAGCATTCCCGAAATGATGAAAAAGAGGGCCATATGGAATGAGAATATCCATGAACATAAGCTGAGTATGTATGGGGAATATGAGAAAACAGTATCATTTTGAAGGTGACCGAGCAGGACCAGTATCATACCGATCCCCTTGGCTATATCAAGATATACGATTCGTTTCTTCTTATTTATATTGTCCATAGAAAAGAGTATATCCATTAAGTGCTTAAAAATCAAATCCGGAAAGCTTAGTCCATAAATGATAAAAACACAGGAGGAGAACATGCCAACAGATAAAGAGATAGAAGAAGTCATAAAAATGCTTGATTCAAAAACAGAAGAAGGTGTGAGCCGGATAGGTGTCCACCGGGTCGAGACGGAAAGAGAGGATTTCGTAAGGGAAGTCCATCATCATGGAAGGTGCGATATAGGATCTCCCTTTGCGGACGGAAGCATAGGGAATTTCGGCTGCGATTAATCAAGAGTGATATCATCTTCCGACAATGCTTCTTCAGGAAGTGAATCCGCGGACAGGGAGGTTCCCGAAATACTTGAATAGATCGATACATGATCGTAGATACAGCGCCAGCCGCTTGAGGAATCGGCAGTGACACATATGTAACCATGCCCTGAAGCATCATCGGCGAAGCTTGCGGCACAGTTCCTTGACTGGACAACAAAACCGGTCTTGGCGCATTCAACCGTAAGTCCGCAGTCCTTGTCTTCGATCCTTCTTAAAAACCAGTTGGATATGGTTATTCCCTCGGGATGTTCGGGTGTGGATGTTGTCGTATAGGTATGGGCATTAAGTACTTCCCGGCAGAATTCATTGTCTATCGCGGCATGAAGTATCATGGCCATATCATATACCGTGCTGTAATGCTGTTCATCATACATACCTGCAACATTGGTAAAATGCGTACTGTCGGACAGATGGAGTTCCTTAAGCTTCTCGTTCATCAGTTCAACAAAGGCTTCCTCGGAACCCGCTACATATGTGGCAAGGGCTATTGCCGCATCACCGCCTGAAGGAAGTATGGTTCCGTAGAAGAGGTCCCTTATTGTAACGGTTTCATTTTCGGCAAAGCCCACGGCACTCAGATCATTACCATAGCTGTAATCCGTAAATTCAAGAGTGATGGTCATCGTGTCGTCAAGCTGTTCTTCTCTTATGTTCTCGGCAGCTACCAGAACAGTAAGGATCTTGGTCATTGAAGCAGGACAGATACGTACGCGGGAATTCCTTGATCTTATGATACGGTCATCATCAAGATCTATCAGAATGCCATAGGTACTTACAACATCGGAAGGAACATCGGATGTGTAGTCTCCTTCTTCTGCGGAATAGACTACCGGCACTCTTTCCTCTTTCTCTTCAGTGTCATCTTCTATGAAGGTTTTTTCAATGGATATATTGGGATTGGGTGTAACCTTTGCGTTATCTTTATCTGATTTAATCAAAAAACCGATGCCCGCCGTTATCGCTGCGATAAGTATCATTACGGGAAGGATCACCCTGACTGCAAGGTTTAAGAACCGCGTCTTCTTACGCTGCTTTAAGTTCCGGTCCCTGTTAGATACGGTTTTTCGCTTTATTATCTCATCTTCGAGGTTGCTATACTGACTCATAGACGCAATTATATCATAAAAGTAAAGGTTAAGTGTGAGCTAATTGTGAATTTAAACATATTATTCATGGATAAGGATATCGCTGTTGTCGAAAAACCTGCCGGGATCGCAGTAGAGAGCGGCAGAATAGACATGATGGATCTTGAGAACCTTCTGAAAAATCAACTGATAAGGGACAGATCATGCAGGGACCTGTATCTTGGAACAGTGCACAGGCTTGACCAGCCGGTTCGGGGCCTTATCGTATTTGCATTAAGTAAAAAAGCCGCAGGAGATCTTAGCAGACAGATAAGGGAAGGTATATTCAACAAGCGTTATGAAGCGGTTGTTGAAGGCATAATTGAAAACAGGGACAGAACCGTGCTTTCGGATCATATCAAAAAGGACAAGGGCAATATCGCACGTATCACGGATAGGGAAGAGATGGGAGCAAAGAAGGCAGTACTTGCCTACACTGTAAAGGATACAGATGTTGAAAAAAAGCTGACCCTGCTTGAAATTGAACTCATTACCGGACGGTTTCATCAGATAAGAGCCCAGCTGTCACATATGGGATATCCGATAGCGGGTGACAAAAAGTACGGTGCAGGGGATACTGATAATCCTCTTCCAAAGGGGGCTATCGGATTATGTGCGGTCAGTTTGAGCTTTAACCATCCGGTAACGGGAAAGAGGATGGATTTTGACCTTTCTCCTCCCTATAAACCTGAAGATAGACACTTGCATAAAAGCGGTATATTTTATACAATCTTATAATGGATTTATTTAAAGCAGGATAGGAGATTAAGAAAATGGCTGAGAAGAAGCTGGTGGAAGCGATAACATCGATGGAGGATGATTTTGCGCAGTGGTATACGGATGTTGTAAAGAAAGCGGAACTGCTGGATTATACTTCCGTTAAGGGCTGCATGGTCATAAGACCCGCGGGTTATGCCATATGGGAACTTATACAGAGCCAGATGGATGAAAGGTTTAAGGCGACCGGGGTTAAGAATGTATATCTTCCGATGTTCATACCGGAGAGCTTATTAAATAAGGAAAAGGATCATGTTGAAGGCTTTGCGCCTGAGGTTGCGTGGGTAACGCACGGAGGATTACAGCCCCTCCAGGAGAGATTATGTGTCCGCCCCACATCGGAGACACTTTTCTGTGATTATTACAAAAATACGGTTCAGTCATACAGGGACCTTCCGCAGGTATGTAACCAGTGGTGTTCGGTTGTTCGCTGGGAGAAGGAAACGAGGCCCTTCTTAAGAAGCCGTGAGTTCTTGTGGCAGGAAGGCCATACTGCTCATGCAACAGCCGAGGAAGCCGAGGAGAGAACCCTGCAGATGCTCAATGTATATGCCGACTTCTGTGAGCAGGTACTTGCGATCCCTGTTATCAAGGGACGTAAGACCGACAAGGAGAAGTTCGCCGGTGCGGAATCAACTTATACGATAGAAGCACTTATGCATGATGGCAAGGCATTACAGTCGGGAACCAGTCACAACTTCGGTGACGGATTTGCCAAGGCCTTTGATATCCAGTATACAGACAATAACAATAAGCTGCAGTATGTTCATCAGACCTCATGGGGTACGACTACAAGGCTTATCGGTGCAGTCATCATGGTACACGGGGATAATTCGGGTCTGTGCCTGCCTCCCAAGATCGCACCCACTCAGGTTTGTGTCATCCCCATCCAGCAGAAGAAGGAAGGGGTTCTTGAGAAGGCAAATGAGCTCTGTGACAGGCTTAAGAAGGTGTGCAGGGCTGACATAGATGATACGGATAAGAGTCCGGGATGGAAGTTCTCGGAGCAGGAGATGAGGGGTATCCCTCTTCGTGTTGAGATAGGTCCCAAGGACTTAGAGGCAGGAAAATGCATAATATGCCGCCGCGACACAAGGGAGAAGACTGAAGTTTCTCTCAATGAACTGGAAGCAAGGGTAACTGAGCTCCTTGACAGGATGCAGGTTGAGATGCTTGAAAGAGCAAGGGCCCACAGGGAGAAACATACCTTTGTGGCTAAGGATATGGATGAGTTCAGAAGGCTCTTTGCGGAAGAGTCAGGCTTCGTAAAGGCTATGTGGTGCGGGGATCAGGCCTGTGAGGATGCGATAAAGGAAGAACTTGCGGTAACAAGCCGCTGCATGCCTTTTGAACAGGAGAACTTAAGCGATAAATGCGTATGCTGCGGTAAACCGGCCAAGAAGATGGTTTACTGGGGCAAGGCATATTGATCGGATATAAACACATAAATCAGGAGAGAAGGTAGAAGAATGAAGGTACTTGTAATCAACTGCGGAAGTTCGTCACTTAAGTTTCAGCTTATTGATTCCGATTCGGAAGAAGTCCTTGCAAAGGGATTGTGTGAGAGGATAGGTATAGACGGCGGAATGGTCACCTATCAGCCCGAAGGTAAGGATAAGATCAAAAAGAATGCCGATATGCCCGATCATACCGAGGCTGTAAAGCTCGTTATAGACAGCCTTATAGATAAGGAAAACGGAGTTATAGCATCCCTTGATGAGATCGGTGCAGTGGGACACAGGATCGTCCACGGCGGTGAGAGCTTCTCATCTGCAACTCTTATAAATGATGAGGTTATAAAAGCCATAGAGGAATGTAATGATCTGGCACCTCTTCATAATCCGGCAAACCTTATAGGAATAAGGTCCTGTCAGAAGATAATGCCGAACGTACCAATGGTAGCGGTATTCGATACGGCCTTCCATCAGACCATGCCGAAGAAGGCATACCTTTACGGTATTCCTTATGAATACTATAAGAAGTACAAGGTACGCAGGTACGGCTTCCACGGAACCAGCCATGAGTTCGTATCAAAGAGAACAGCAGAATTTTTAGGTAAGGATATAAACAATTTCAAGGTTATCGTGTGCCATCTTGGAAACGGAGCCAGCATAAGTGCCGTAGAAAACGGAAAATGCGTTGATACCAGTATGGGACTCACTCCCCTTGAGGGCCTTTTTATGGGAACAAGGTCAGGCGACCTTGATCCGGCCATAATCCAGTTCATCAGCAACAAGGAGCATCTTAATATAGATGAAATGCTGAGCATCCTTAACAAGAAATCCGGAGTTCTGGGTCTTTCAGAGGTTTCAAGTGATTTCAGGGACCTTAATGATGCGGCAGCATCGGGCAATGAACAGGCCAAGACTACTCTTGATGCCTACGCTTACAGGGTTGCCAAGTATATCGGCTCCTATGCAGCGGCCATGAACGGTGTAGACGCCATAGTATTTACCGCAGGTGTCGGTGAGAACAATATCGAAGTAAGACAGATGATAGGCGAATACTTAGGCTATCTGGGTACAGGAGTAGATCCTGTAAAGAACAATATAAGAGGTGAGGAAGCAGTTATCTCACCTGACGGGGCAAAGGTTAGTGTACTGGTGATCCCGACAAATGAGGAGCTGGCCATAGCAAGAGAAACGGTTAAGCTTGTAAAATAAGCAGAATATAAACAGAGGTAATCCCGTATGCATATAATACTTCCGGATAAGGTCAGGCTTATCATCCAAAAACTGACAGATGAAGGCTTCGAAGCTTATGCCGTAGGCGGATGCGTGCGGGATTGTTTGTTGGGTAAAAAACCCAATGACTGGGATATAACCACATCAGCTACGCCAATACAGGTAAAATCTCTCTTCCGCCGGACAATAGACACCGGGATCCAGCATGGAACGGTTACGATCATGTTGGGTAATGAGGGATACGAAGTTACCACCTATCGGATAGACGGAGACTATGAAGATTCAAGACATCCGAAAGAGGTTGTCTTCACTGTAAGCCTTGAGGAGGATCTTAAAAGACGTGACTTTACGATAAACGCCATGGCCTATAATGATGAAGCAGGTGTGGTCGACCTGTTCGGAGGGCTTGATGATCTTAACAGAGGGATCATAAGGGCAGTAGGCGATCCATATGACAGGTTTTCGGAAGATGCACTCAGGATACTCAGGGCCGTAAGGTTTGCGGCACAACTTGATTATGATATAGATAAAAAAACCCTTGAAGCAGTTAAGTCACTGGCGCCCAGTCTTACAAGGATCAGTGCTGAACGGATAAGGACAGAACTTCAAAAGCTTCTTGTATCAAAACATCCCGAACGGATGATAACGCTGTATGAAACAGGAGTATCGGAAGTGATACTCCCCGAATTTGACCTTATGATGGAAACAGATCAGAATACTCCCCATCATATGTATTCGGTAGGGATACACACAATAGAGGCACTTAAGAATTCCGTAAGTTACGACGACAGCCTGTCGGAGGATGATATAAAGGTTTTAAGGCTTACCCTCTTATTTCATGACTGCGGTAAACCTGCGGCAAAGACTGTGGATGAGACCGGCAGGGATCATTTTAAGGGGCATGCGTTTATAAGCGAGAAGATCACAGCGGATATAATGCATCGCCTTAAATATGATAATGATACCTTAAATAAGGTAAGAAGACTGGTCAAATATCATGATCACAGAAGGAAACTTACAGAACCAAGGGTCAGGAGAACGATCGTAGAAATATCAAAAGAGCTTATTCCCCTCTGGCTTGTAGTGAGGCGGTGTGATATCTGTGCTCAGAGCATGATGGAGAGAGAGGAAAAGCTTAAGGAAATAGATGATTTTGAAAGTATGTTCAGAAGGATCGTAAACAGGGGTGACTGCCTCTCGATCAGGGAACTTGCCGTTACGGGGAGAGACCTTATGGATATGGGGATCAAGCCGGGCCCGGGCCTTGGGAACATACTTGATAAGATGTTTGAAGATGTACTTGATGAGCCGTTACACAATACGAAGGAATGGCTGTTATCTCAGATAGATCATTATACGGAGAGTGAATGAAAAAAGCAGTAGTGCCCATTTGCGTTATCCTCTTCATAATGTTTGTGGGCTGTTATCTCATCATAATGGAATATGCCAGGGAAAAGGCTGCGGACAGGGCAGCAGCTGAGACTGTGTCCGAAAATATATTTACGGGGTCCGAAGAAGATAAGGGAATCCAGGGAATCCTCCTTGAGGTGAACAGGGACAGCCATCAGATGAATATCCAGGATATAAGGACCGGCAAGATATACGAAATACCCTATGATGAAAATCTGGAGATAAAAAGCAAGCACGGCGGCATCATGAGTATGGAAGAGCTGTCTTTGGGTGAGATATACAGGCTCTATTATACACGCAGCCTTAAAAAACTTACGGGTCTGCAGGTTTCCGATACAACGTGGACCTATACGGATGTTACCCGGTTTTCCTTCGATGAGAATAAAAAGATCATGATGATCGGTGACGAGGCTTATAAGTTCACCGAAAACCTTAAGATTTATTCGCAGGAGCATGAAGCCCGGATAATGGATATAACCGAGATGGATACTCTTACAGTCCGGGGGATTGACAAGGAAGTCCTGTCGGTGGTTGTTGATAAGGGCCACGGTTATATAAGGGTCCTTAATGATGCTTATTTTGTGGGAGGATGGATAGAGATAGGACAGGAGATCATAAAACCTGTCACGGAAGATATGCTTATTCCCGTCGGAGAAGGAGAGTACCTTGTAAGGGTTACAAACAGGGGATATGCCGGTGAGGAAAAGATAAGGGTAACAAGAGACAAGGAATCAAGGCTTGATCTGTCAAAGATAGATATTGAAGAAGTGGCCATTGGTCATGTCCTCTTTAAGATAAGTCCGGATTATGCAAGGCTGTATATAGATGATGAGATCACTGAATTCGAGGACAGGGTTCCGATAGAATACGGTGTTCATTCGGTACGTGTTGAATGTGTCGGATACAGGACCATCAATTCAAATATAAAGGTAGGATCTGATTATGCCGAGATAGATATAACCATGGATGAGGATGATTCTTCATCGTCATCTTCAAGCAGCTCATCATCATCCTCGACATCTTCATCTAGTACGTCAACCGTATCGGCTGATACTGTAAGCAGGAATACCTTATCATCCAACAGTTCACTTACGACTTCATCAAGCACGAATATCATAAGTGCCCAGAAGAAGATACAGGTTCAGCAGCCCATCGGTGCTGAGGTCTATCTTGACGGTAATTATATCGGGATAATACCGGCTTCTACAGCCAAGGTCACAGGTTCCCATGTTATAACACTTAGCAGAGAGGGCTATAAGACAAGAAGCTATACTGTCAATATAGCCAATGACGGTAATGATGTTACCTTCAGTTTTTCGGACCTTACACAGGAATGATATGGTATAATAGCTTTTAACAGTCTGGAGGATGATCGATCTTTTATGAATATAAAGGACTATTATAAAGACAGGAAGAATCAAATAGTAAGCCTGGTGTTCCTTATCACCATGCTTATAGCCTGTTCTCCGCTCATTTCAAGATACTGTATAAACGGACATGACCTGGAATATCACCTTTTACGTATTGAGAGCCTTAAGGAGGGAATAAGGATAGGCAAGCCCTTTTTAAGGGTAAATACCCTCTTTTTCGGAAATGCCGGATACGCAAGCTCAATGTTCTATCCGGACTTTCTTCTGTATATTCCGGCTCTATTAAGGTTCATTGGTCTTTCGATCAATACTTCTTATCATATCTATGTGGCTGTATGTATCATACTGTGTTATATATTTTCCTACCTGTGCGTAAAGAAGATGACAGGATCCTGCTGCGGAGCCATGGTCGCAGCGGTTACCCTTACCCTATGCCAGTATCATCTGGATGATATATATGTAAGAAGTGCAGCGGGGGAATACACAGCCTTTATCTTTATTCCCGTGGCAGTCTGCGGTATCTATAACATAATATTTGAAAAGATGGATAAGCCCCAGCTTTTTGTTTTGGGTTACGGCTGTCTTCTTCTTTCCCATACATCAACCTTTGTAATGTGTACATTCTTCGGAGCTGTGGTGCTTGTATTGTATGCAAAGAAGATCTTTTCGGATAAAAAAGTGATCCTTAAGCTTGTATTATCCGTTGTTGTGACACTTATCCTTACATGCTTTTACTGGCTGCCGATGCTTGAGCAGTTCATGAACACGACCTTTTATGTTTCCACACCCTGGATGCAGCCTAAGGATGAGGCGGTCAATTTCCTTAAGATTTTCGGATCTTCCTTCCCGGCTCTTGGAAGCATAAGTGTTCTTATCCTTATACCCAGAATATTCATAAGAAAGAAGATGAGTGGATCTTTTCCCGGTTATGCGGATGTTCTTATTGCTGCAGGAGCCTTTTTTGCCCTTCTTTCATGCGATATCCTGCCATGGGCAAGGATAGGTAAATACCTTTCGTTCATACAGTTTCCGTGGCGCTTCTTCATCATGAGCAGTGTACTTTTTTCCATGGCAGCAGGCTTTATATTCGCAGAACTGACCGGTAAGGATGAGGAGAAGGGTGATATTATACTGATATTTATACTTATTTTATGCGGAATAAGCGGATTTAATTCCCTTAACAGGGGAACACAGGGATATTATGATTACTCGGATGACTATTATTCCTACCTTCCCTACACTGCCAACGTTATAGCCGGAGAGTGGCTTCCTGAAGCAGTAAAGGATAAGGAAGCCCTTATAGATGACAGCCTGGTGATGGTATCGGATACAGGAGAAAAGATAGATTTTAACAGGATCGGAAACACGATAGAGGCAGTTATAGGGGATGATTTCGAATATGCGGACGTTCCTTTCATATATTATAAAGGATACAGGGCTGTGATATCGGGGGATGACGGAAGCAGAAGGGAACTTAGGATCACAGGCGAAGGAAATAACGGCTTATGCAGGGTTTATCTTAAAAACAGCGGCAGCGGTAAGCTTAGAGTATATTACAAAGGAACGATCCTTTCGACTTTATCATCATATATAAGTCTTTTGGGATTTCTTATTTTGGTCGTGGTCGGTTTAAGGTATGAAAAAAAAGCAGGAAAAGAGAAAATACGGTAAAACCGGATATTTAATGGTTTTGATACAGATCATCTCACTGCTTGCCCTTACGGGATGCAACGGTATAAACCGTACCGCAGGCACTGTGGATGATAAGGCAGATCAGGAGATAACGGTAAGCAATGATATGATCAGGCAGCCGGAAGGTGCATTTATGATAAATACTGCCGGATATGAACCTGAAGGCTCTAAGGTGGCGATACTGACAGGTACATCTTCGGAGGATTCATTTAAGGTGATCGACGCAGAAACCGGAGAAACAGTTTTTACCGACAGCATCAGGTACAGGAAAGAAACGGGATCATGTGATTTTTCCGATCTGGTCAAAGAAGGAACTTATTATATATTGACGGATTCCGGAATCCGCTCGGAGGAGTTTACGGTAAGCAGGGATATATACAGGCAGATCCTTGCAGGGCGGATCAGCAGGTTCGGTGAGGATGACTGGATAACAGGTAATGATGATTTCTCCTCAAGATGCCTTAAGATAACAGATCTGCTGCTTACACAGGAATTCTTTCCTACAGCCATAGACAGGGAAGCAGTGGATGATCCGATGGTAATTCCCAGAACGGTACTGCTTGCCAAGGCACAGACAGAGGAGCTTAAAAATACACGATTTTCTTCCGATCCGGGAGTAAACTATCAATACTCGGCGATAATGG
>JAILCT010000194.1 GCA_024690425.1 Lachnospiraceae bacterium
CTATCGTAGAAGAAAAGGACGGATGGGGAAGGCTTAAGAGCGGAGCCGGATGGATCTGTCTTAAATACACGGAGAGACTGTGATGGACAGACTCTTCATTGCAATATGTATAGTGATCATAGTCCTGGGTGCGCTCGGTCCGGGATATTATGACTGAACAGATAAGCCTATGGGGATTTTTCTCCATAGGCTTATTTTTTTATGCCCAAAATCGGAATTTGCTCATTTTGGCTACACACCTGTCAGCAGGAATTGAACTTTTTGCAAAAGAGGGTAGAGGGACAATTACCATGACAGATGAACAGATCAAAAGATTATATGAAATGAGGGAACAGGGTATCGGCTATGGGAAGATAGCCCAGGTACTCGATGTTTCACAGAATACAGTTAAGTCTTTCTGCCAGCGCAACAACCTCGGAGGTATGCGCTTCCCGGCTGCGGATGCGAATATCCATGTCTGTAAATTTTGCGGAAAAGAGGTGCATCAGAATCCCGGACGCAAGGAGAAGAAGTTCTGTGATGACAAGTGCCGTATGGCATATTGGAACAGACATCAGGACAAGGTCGAGCGCAAGGCGATATACGAATACACCTGTCCCTATTGTGGTAAGCCGTTCACAGCTTACGGCAATGCCAACAGACGATATTGCTCCCGGATATGCTACTTCACAGCCCGTTTCGGATACCGTGATTACTGGGGGAAGAAATATGAAGAAAAGCCCGTATTTACGGCAGAAATGAGTGGATAAATGCTCGATGTTATGGGATATATGGACGTGGGAGGAATTGCGTAACATGGCAAATATAAAGCAGGGTGCGGAGCGCATCCCAATACCGAAGAAAAAGAGAGTGGCGGCTTACTGCCGAGTATCGAAGGACACGGCTAACCTCTTAAATTCCTTTGATACACAGGTATCGTATTACAGCGAAAAGATACAGAAGAATAAGGACTGGGAGTTCGCCGGGATATACTCCGATGAAGCCATATCCGGCACGAGGATATCCATGCGTGACGGATTTAAGCAGATGGTTGCAGACTGCGAGGAAGGGAAGATAGACCTTATCATAACGAAGTCTGCCAGCCGATTTGCGAGGAACACGGTAGACACTCTTGAGACCACACGGCACCTTAAGAGCATAGGTGTAGAGATCTATTTCGAAGAACAGCGCATCAGCACATTCTCATCTGACGGAGAACTGATGCTCACGCTCATGGCGGCAATCGCCCAGGAAGAGGTCGTTTCTACAAGTGAGAACATCAAGTGGAGTCGGAGGAAGAAGTTCGAACAGGGGGATCCGCAGGCGCATTTCAAGGTGTACGGATATGAGTGGATTGACGGCGTCCTTACAGTCATTCCCGAACAGGCTGAAGTTGTGAAACGGATATTCCGTGATTACATAGGTGGCAAGAGCAGCTACCTTATAGCCAAGGAACTGAAAGCCGAGGGATACAAGACAATCCGGGATGCTGCCTTTGATGATCAGGCGGTCATATACATCCTTAAGAACTATACCTATACAGGAAATCTGCTCCTTCAGAAGACCGTTGTGGTAGACCCTATCGCAAAGAAGAAGATAAGGAATAAAGGTCAGTACGCACAGTTCAAGGCAGAGGGGACACATGATCCGATCATCGATATGGAGACATACGAGAAAGCGCAGGCTCTCATAAAAGAGCGTGGTAGTAAGACCTGGGGGCATAACCGCTACAGCGATACGACCTGCTTTTATCAGAAGATCATCTGTGGTCGATGCGGTCGGTACTATGTCCATTGCCGGAAGAAACGCAAAGACGGCTCCATTGCCAGCAGTTTCTACTGTGGATGCCGTCCGGCGCGTGTGACGAACTGCGGAAACTGTCAGATAGCCGAGGAGACCCTCTGGATAAAGATAGCCGAGGCACTCGGTATTGATAAGTTTGATGAGAACGAGTTCTTGAGCCGAGTCGATCATGTGGAGGTCTTAAGGGATGCTCCGCTAAAGATATACATGAAAGACGGTCAGATCATAGAAAAACAATGGAAAAGGAGGATAAAGTATGCCGAAGGTTACGACCATCCCGCCTACTAAAGCCTTATACACCAGACAGCCGTTGACACAGACGAGCAAGGCAAGAGTGGCTGCTTATGCACGTGTATCAACGGATCAGGAAGAACAGCAGAGCAGTTACAAGGCGCAGATGGATTATTTCACAGACCTTATCACGAGCAATCCCGAGTGGGAGTTTGCCGGGATGTACGCTGATGAGGGTATCACGGCTACGAGCATCAAGAGCAGGGACGGCTTTAATTCGATGATCAAGGATGCGCTGGATGGCAAGATAGATAGCATCATCACGAAGTCAGTCAGCAGATTTGCCCGTAACACCGTGGACAGCCTTACCACGATAAGAAAGCTCAAGGAAAAGGGCATAGACGTGTATTTCGAGAAGGAGAACATCCACACGCTCGATGCCAAGGGGGAACTTCTTATTACCATCATGAGTTCGATGGCACAGGAAGAGAGCCGGAGCATATCGGAAAACTCAACCTGGGGCATCCGAAAGAGGATGAGGGACGGGAAGTTCTCGCTCGCCTACAGCAGATTCCTCGGATACGATAAAGGACCCGACGGGAAACTTGTTATAAATGAAGAACAGGCCAAGGTGGTGCGTAGGATATTCTCCGAATACATAAGTGGTAAGTCCTCAACAGCCATAGCGAAGGGATTGCAGACTGATGGTATCCCAACGGCTTCTGGGGAAGGCAGATGGGATTGTTCCGCAGTGATGAGGATACTTCAGAATGAAAAATACAAAGGTGATGCTCTGATTCAGAAGACCTATACAGAGAGTTTTCTCACACATAAGGCCGTCAAGAATAACGGGGAGCTGCCGAGTTATTACATCGAGGACGATCACGAAGCTATCGTGTCAAAGGAAGTGTTTGAACTGGCGCAGGTTGTCCGGGAGAGCAAGAAAAAGACAAATACCTACAGAAAGAACATCTTCAGCCAGAAATTGGTCTGTGCCGAATGCGGAGGATTGTTTACCAAGACCGCTTGGAAATCTACAAAAGGATATCGGCAGGTATTCATTTGTTACAATCGGTACGGCCCCTTGCATACTATGTGTTCGACTCCGCACTTGGAAGAGCCGGAGATCATAGATGCCTTCATGAAAGCCTTAAATACTGCTCTGAAGGACAAGGACAAGGTTATTCAGACAGCAGAGCAGTTCATCCGGGATAATAGAGACACGGCGGCCTTAGAGAAAGAGCGTGATGAGCTTCGAGAGAAGATAAGTGAGATCGTATCGACTATATCCGGGAACTCAACCGTAGTGTTTGATAGGATCCAATACAAAGCAGAGAACGAGGAACTGTATAGGCAGCACGGTGAGATCAATGCCAGGTACGAAGCCGTTCTGGATGAGCTTAAGCAGGCGAAGGGCAATGTCGCTGCCGGAGAAGAGTTCCTACGGTACTTCACAGAAATGTTGGGTCCCATCCAGAAGTTCAACGAGTTGTATTGGGATAGACTTCTCGACAAGATGATCGTTGCAGAAGGTAAGGAACTGACGGCAGTCTTCATAGGTGGATATAGCGTCAATATTTAAGTACATGAATAAAAGAATTAATGCACCCGTGATGTTGCTCATGGGTGCATTTTTGCTGGCAAAAATGGGTAACGAGTCTTATTGTAAAATAATAATATTACATTAAATAAATATTTTTCCTTTCTAAGTCTTTGTCCGTACGACTGAGACAGAGTATATTAGGCATATGACTTGAGGTTATGCCCGTAGTTGTCTGGTGGATTGTCAGATGACTGCGGGTTTATTTTATATACTTATCTTACCGTTCACTGCAAAAAATCGACCGTTCACATCATAGGTAGCAGAAATCCATGTATAACATCCGATATAATTATAAAGTATACCTTGGAGGGATTTGATGCGAATAGCCATTTGTGATGATGAAAAAAGAATATGTGCCATCCTTGCTGAAAAAGTGGGAAAAATCTGTCCCGATGCAGAGATCATGACTTATGCATCCGGAGAGGAATTACTTGGCGCGGATATATTGCCGGATATTCTGCTGCTTGATATAAAAATGCCCGGAATGAGCGGCATGGATGTGGCAAAGACATTACGGGACAGGGATTGGAGAAAGATCCTGATCTTTATTACGGGTGAGGAGGATCAGGTATTCAATTCATTTGATCTTCATGCGTTCCACTTCCTTGTAAAGCCGGTAGCAGACGAGAAACTTAAGGAAGTGCTTGAAAATGCGGTGAAGGACTTGAAGAGATCGGAGGGAGAATCCGATAAGAATGATAAATATATTGAGATCCAGTCCGGCACATCGCATATCAGGGTGAATCTGTCCCTGCTTTTATATGCAGAGGTTTATGACCGAAAGACCATCATTCACCTGAAGAATGAGAGCATAGAGTATTACGGACAGTTATCTGCGCTTGAAAGTCTTGTCGGGAAGGATTTCTACCGTATTCACAGGTCGTATCTTGTGAATATGAAATACGTGGAGAGGTATGACCGTACTTCAGTAACACTCACGGGTGGAGACAATATCCCTATATCAAGAAGGGAATATGACGGCTTCCTTAAAGCTTATCTGGAATACAGCCGTAGGAGGATTGATTCATGAATATGGAAAGAATGTGGGATATGGCCAGCACAATATCCGCCATAGCAGGATTGTTTGTCAGCGCAATCCTTGTAGCAAGGTGCTATGTCCCTTATATGATAAAAAAGAAGTCAGCGGTCCTGATAGGTGCATTATTCTTTGTTGTAATGACGGTTCTTTATCTGATACCGTTTTCTATGTCTGGCGTGGTGGCATATATTATCGGGATCGTAGCGGTTTGTCTTACATCATTGCTTTGTGAAAGAAGAAACCTGCCGCAGAAGGTTTTTCTTTCGATGACGATATATATGTTCCTATGGATATCTCAAGTGATCGCGGCTCTGCCCTGGAAGCTGATAAGTGTTCTTACCTTTATGAGAGAGTCATCGGATGATTCCGGAAAGCAGTTCGCCTGGTTTATTGTTGCCCTGGTCCTGCTTATTGCGGTAGAAAATGCTCTGCTGTTTTTGGAGATATTTATTTCGGAAAAGATTTACGCCAGGAAGAATGAGCGGATGGAGTGGAGAGAGCTGACTCTGCTTGCATCTCCCTATGTGGCAGTCATTGCTGGATATTGGATCAGTTTATTTCTCTCAGATGTATATGTGAAAAATACCGGCGTGTATGTTTGGAATAACTATCCTATCTATGACGGGATCCGAGCACTGTTTGGAGTGATAGCATTTCTGGCGGCTATTACGGTCATGTACTCTTATCAGCGTATGAAACAGTCACAGGAGGATGCGCTGCAGAATGCCCTTGTATCTAAGCAGGTAGAGGAGTTGTCAGGGCATGTTCACGCTATAGAAGCATTGTATTCCGATATCCGCGGGATAAGACATGATATCAATAACCATATCATGGTTCTTGGGAATTTGATTGATAAAGGCGAGACTGAGGAGGCGGCAAAATACCTTAATGACTGGCAAAACGGATTTCCTA
>JAILCT010000195.1 GCA_024690425.1 Lachnospiraceae bacterium
TCTCCCTTGTCTTTTTACCTACATTTTTCTTGCCGTTTATCGCATTCGAGACGGTGGATACCGAAACACCCGCCATCTTGGCGATATCTCTTATTCCTATCATAATGTTATCTTCTTATGTGAAGCAGAGCGGAGTGAGGACACGGGGACGGTTCTGAGGACACGGGGACGGTTCTACTGTCTTCATCCGTCACACTATGGTATCAATTCTTTCGTTTCGCATGGATGAAGACAGTAGAACCGTCCCCGTGTCCTCACTCCACCATCTGTTTCATCTTCTCGTAAATCTGCGAAGCTTAGGAAGTACCTCCTTAAGTGTCTCAAGTGTCAGGTCAAGTTCCTCCTTAGACGTCTCCACACTCATCGAAAACCTTATCGTAGAGTCAAGCAGGTTCTGCTTAACTCCTATCTCCTTAAGGGTAGCGCTGATCGCAGGCTTGTTGGAGGCGCAGGCTGATCCTGACGAAACATATATCCCCTTCTCCTCAAGCGCATGAAGAAGAACCTCTGCGCGGATCCCTTCCACCGAAGCGCTTACTATATGAGGAGCTGTTTTTCTAACAGCCTCTTCAGGCTCACCAATCCCTGTGTCTGTCTTTTCATCACACGCCGGAGCAGTTTCGTATCCCGGCAGCCCGTTAATGGTTATCCCCTCAAGCTTCATAAGTTCACTGATGAAGTATGTCTTAAGCTCATACAGCCTGTCCATCTTCTTATCAAAATCAGTATATATAAGCTCTGCCGCCTTAGCCATGCCGGCTATTCCGGGTACATTCTCGGTACCCGACCTTAATCCCTTCTGCTGGCCGCCGCCAAACATGATAGGATTGATTTTCACATTCTTATTTACATAGAGGATTCCCACTCCCTTGGGCCCGTGGATCTTATGACCGCTCACCGAAAGCAGGTCTATCTTCTCCTTCTTAGGATTGATCCTGACCTTGCCAAAGCCCTGGACCGCATCCACGTGAAAGAGTATGTTCTTATCATATTCCTTGATGATCCGTCCCAGTTCCCCTATAGGCTGCAGGGATCCTATCTCATTATTAACGTACATGACCGACACAAGTATCGTGTCTTCCCTTAAGGCTGCCTTAAGATCGTCCGCCCTTACAAGCCCCGACTCATCCACATCAAGATACGTTACCTCATAACCTTCCTTCTCAAGATAGGCACAGGTCTCAAGCACCGCCGGATGCTCGATCTTGGTCGTTATGATATGCCTGCCTGCCCTTGCATTGGCCCCGGCACATCCGATAAGTGCGAGGTTATCTGACTCTGTCCCTCCTGATGTATATACTATCTCCTTAGGATCCACCTTAAGAAGGCCTGCGAAAATATCCGTTGCATACCTTACATGCTTCTCAGCCTCTACTCCCACCATATGCATGCTCGACGGATTACCATAGTATTTGTCCATAATTTCGGACATATATTCCCGTACCTCATCGAAGCATCTCGTTGTCGCTGAATTATCCAAATATGCTGTCATCATTTAAATCAAAATCTCCGGTTTACAATCAAGTACCCTTGCCAGTGATAAGATATAAGTCGCATTGGCCCTGGCCAGTGACTTGTCTCCCTGTTCATAATGCTGCAGTGTCTTAAGGGGGATTCCCGCCAGATCGGCCAGTTCACTCTGACTGTATCCCCGAAGTTCCCTGTATTTCTTAAGATAACCGTTAAGCCTGGCACCCTGTCTCATCTCATTGATCCTGTCAACGAAATGCATTATGTCCATCTCATGATATTTATCATACATGTTAAGGATGGTTGATATCCTCACTTCCTCATCTAGCATCCTGAAAGTACATGAACTATGCCACTGATAAAATGCGAGCGCCCAGCCGGCCCAGTATTCACGACTTTTATCATCTTTATAAAGCCTCGGCTTATACTCGCACTCACCCTTATATTTCTCTACTATCATCATAGTCAGTTCGATGCCTGACTTTCCCGATACGATAAAGGGATCTCCTCTCTCGAAACGGGTTGCCAGATCGCTGCGGATAAACATGCCATAATACTCATCCGGATCATAGCCAAGGGTGTGCACCGCATAATCCAGACTGTTTGCAAGACATCTTCTTGCGTCCTTCAGATAGAGCTCACTGTAAGCGCGGATCATCCGGCTTCACCTCCTCATCTAAAATGCGGATCATATAAAGTTCACCCTTAACATAAGGCTGCCTGCTCATCCTGTGGTAGCCATCCCTGGCCTTATGGTCCCTGCTTTTCTTTCTCTCATACCATTCGGCTGCAGATGCGGGCTCACTGCCCGCGTAGCGGATCCGGTCAAACGCCTTCCTGCTCTTTATAAAAACCTGTTCACCCAGGTTACCCAGGTGCATGGCCTTATTAAGCTGTGTCAGCGATATCTCGCCATTAACAAAATCCTGTGCATACGCGAAATAACTGTCGTCGGCCCTGTAACCAATAACAATATCTGCTTCGCCAAGGTCCGGCATAAAGTTCTCACTCAAATACCGGTATGCTTCTCTTGATAATGGTGTCTCCAGTTCAAACCTTCTGTTATTTAAGAGCAAAGTCACCCAATGCAGTATACAGTAATCGTCCGAATTCAAGGCAAGTACCTTCAATGCAGACAGATCGATGTCATAAGAGTTTACATATCCATCCCTGTCCTGGTCGACAGCCCATTCTCGTGCCAGATCCATATCCTGCGTGCAGTAAAATCCCTGCCCGTAGTCATTATTCTTCCTGCCCCTTCCATATTCAGGTTTTGTAACTATAAATTCAGATCCATGGTATATACGCATACTAAATCCCCCTGTAGTTACTTATAATTATACCACTACAGTGGGACATTGTACATATTGAAGACACGGGGACGGTTCTTCTGTCTTCATTCATCTTATTCAAGAAGATACACAAGCCAGGACAGGACGGTCATCCCTGCCGTCTCGGTACGAAGGATCCTCCTCCCCAATGTGATCATGTCAAAGTCACCCTTTAGCGCAAGATCAACTTCACCTTCATCAAATCCTCCCTCAGGGCCTATGAAGACAGCCACTGACTGCCCGGGCTTTATGCCCGCAAGGACGTCCCTTGTTTTATCCATGGCTTCCATATCCGCAAGCTCATACGGGAGAAGCTTAACATCCATATCATTACAGTATTCCACCGCCTCCTTAAAAGTCATGACCTGCCTGACTTCCGGGATTATCCGCCGCTTGCTCTGCTTGGCCGCAGCCTCTGCGATGGAATTGAAACGGGTGATTTTGGCTGCTTCTTTCTTCTTGTCGTACTTGACAACCGACCTCTTCATTGCTACAGGTATTATCTCATACGCTCCCAGCTCAACAGCCTTCTGGATGATGAATTCCATCTTGTCGCTTTTGGGGAGGCCCTGGAAAAGATATATCCTGCACGGAAGCTCAACGTTATCCTCCTTGATGAAGCGGAGCTTAAGGTGCACCCTGTCATCCTCAAAGTCCGCTATCTCGCAGCGGTATTCACGGTTATCCACCTGTTGAATATCAAGTCCTGAAGAATCCGATTCTGCTATCCCTTCTGCCGGAACACCCGGATCCACAGTATCAGAAGTTGTTACCGCCACAACCGATACCTCTTCTCCTGTCTTCATCCGCAGCACGTTCTTAATGTGGTTTACATCCGAGCCTTCTATATAAATATCATTGCCGCATATATTCTCCGGACTGACAAAAAATCTATACATAAATTGTCCTTTTTCTTTTTTGATTTTAGGATATACTCTGTACTTTCCTTCAATATGCTCGCCATTTACTCATCAAAAGTAACTCATGACTCCGCGGTATCATGTACCATCATAATAATATGAAGACAGAAGAACCGTCCCCGTGTCTTCAAGACAGAAGAACCGTCCCCGTGTCTTCACTTGCGGGCAGTCACGCTGACCCACTCGCCCTGGTGGTTGACTTCAAGAACTTCAAGGCCTGCTGCCTTGACTGCATCAACGACCGTCTGCTCTTTATCCTCTATGATACCGGAGGTGATGTATATTCCACCCGGTTTAAGATGGTTTACTATCACAGGCGTCAGGGGCACAAGAACTTCAGCGAGGATATTGGCCGCCACGATATCGTAGCAGTTATATCCGACTTCGTCCTGAATCTCCTTCGAATCTATGATATTTCCTATGATAAGCTTAAAGCCTGCCTCATCCAGGCCGTTCTTCTCCATGTTGTCCTGTACGGCCTCGATGGCACAGGGATCAAGGTCGGTTCCCACTGCCGAAGCGGCACCGAACTTGTAGGCCATGATAGACAGGATGCCGGAACCGGTTCCTACATCAAGAAGCGATACCCCATTTCCATTCCCAATCTCTTCAGGATCGGATTGTTCTTCCTTTTTTACCCCACTTTCGGATAATGAGATATCGGAGCAATCCTTACCGGTTTTCCTTTTCTTTATATACTTCCTCAGCTGCTTAATACACAGCTGGGTCGTCTCATGCATTCCGGTTCCGAAGGCTGTTCCGGGATCGATGTGTATTATCATCTTCCCTTCGTCCTCATCCTTAACTTCTTCCCATGAAGGAACGATAAGGATATCCTCATCCCCCGGTTCTTCCGCATTTATGTAGAACTGATGAAAGTACTGCTTCCAGTTGTTCAAATAATCGGTGTCCTGAAGCTGGGTAGCAATGATGGTACAGTCTCCCACATCCATAAATGATTTAAGATCATCAAGCTCAGCCCTGACACTCTCAAGCATGGGTTCGTTATCCTCATCCGCATCAAGATAAAATGACATGTATGCAATCCCGTCATCAACCTCAGTCTGCGGCAGGATATCAACGAACATGGCCGCCTTGTCCTGATCGGATAATGGCAGCTTATCTTCAATCTCCACGCCCTCTATCCCCAGGTCCATAAGTGTCGAACTTACTATGTCCTCCGCTTCCGTTCTTGTTTTGATCGTGTACTTGTTAAATTTCATTCCGTCTTTCTCCCGATACCCTTTTTTCTTTCTGTTTTCTTTCTTTTTCTTATTTTAATTTATATGATTTATTTTAAGATGATCATATTTTATAACCAAACACGCAGAATCACAGATTTGAATATACGCGTGTCCTGTCAGGCACGCATATGTTTAATGGTGTTGAATCTGCGTGTCCATCATCTGAATCCGAGAACCCTATATCCTTAGTTGAGCACGCATAGATTAAAGCTACTATGATTTGCGTGTCGGATAAAATCCTAGCGAACACGTCAAAATGAGAATTTAGCGTATATGCGTGTCCAGATTAACAATAATATTATTTTGCAGACACGCAAAGCAACGAATTTATTCAAACCGCGTGCTTTTCCGCAATCATAAACCATCAATGATCATAGACCATCAATAACCACAAACCATCAATAACCACAAACCATCAATAACCACGAACCATCAATAACCACGAACCATCAATGATCATGGGCCATCAATGGCCACGCACCATCATGCGGTAACAGAATCTACTCCTATAGTCACCTATAAATACTGCGTATTATCACCGGTCCTTAAGGCCTCAAGCACTTTCTTGATATCCGCAGTGGCTTCCTTATCACATATAAGGGTCGCATCCTCAGTATCGACCACAACGATATTCTTAAGCCCAACGGCCGCGATAAGCTTATCCTGCGCCTCGATGATGCAGTCCCTGGTACCGATCGTGATGACATTCCCGCTTACTACATTATTATCCTCATTAACCGACTTGATCCTCTCAACTGCCAGCCACGATCCTACATCATCCCAGCCAAAATCACCCGGTATCGTATATATTGATCCCGCCTTCTCCATGATCCCGTAGTCTATGGATATGGATTCAAGAGTCGGGAACACTTCACCAAGCACCTTACCCTCATCAGCGGTTCCGATCGCATCCTTAATGGTATTAAGACCCTTGAGCATATCGGGAAGAAATGACTGAAATTCCTTAAGGACAGTCGAAACCTTCCATACGAACATGCCTGCATTCCACAAGTACTGACCGGTTGCAAGATACTCCCTTGCCAGTTCGATCGATGGCTTCTCTACGAACTTGTCAACTCTGTAGGCACTGCCCCTTTTCTCGCCTTCGATGAACTTGATATATCCGTATCCGGTCTCGGGATAATTAGGCCTGATACCCATGGTCACGAGATTATCTCCGGCTTCTGCTATATCACAGGCCTCCCTTATAAGGTCCCTGTAGCGGTCTCCGTCCTTGATAAGTGAATCCGACGGAAGCACCATCATGACGGCATCATCATATTTCCTTGACACATGCATAAGTCCCAGTCCTATACAAGGCGCCGTATTCCTTCCGATGGGCTCGCACAGGATATTCTCATCCGGTATCCCCGGAAGCTGCTCCTTAACAAGTCCCTTATAATCCTTATTGGTCGCGATATATATATCCTCCATATCAACGAGAGGCAGGATCCTGTCGACCGTAAGCTGGATCATTGTCCTTGCATCATCTGTCAGTGAAAGGAACTGCTTGGGCATGTTCTTCCTGCTCCTTGGCCAGAATCGCTCGCCTCGTCCGCCTGCCATTATAAGTGCCGTTGTCTTCATATTTCAATCTCCTATTCTTTGTCATAAGGCATCCACCTTTATGACGAATTCTTACCAGTGTATGCTTCCTATCAGATCCGCCGGAAGCGAACTCATATATGCGTTGGAATACTTGGGATCACCCGTAACTTCCTCGTCGAACCAGGATGCCGGACGGTAATCGGCCGCAGCCTTTTCATCCGGAAACTCAACCTCCGCAACGACCGTTCCTTTAAAGGGCCCATCAAAAACATCAAGCTCTATCTTTACCTCACCTGATCCGATCTTCCCTGCAAGCTCAGGATATTCCTTAAGATATTCTGGGGTGAACGCGTCCTCATTAAGCGGTATCAGGTACCTCTTCTTGCGGATTATATTCCCGTCAGCCTTCCTGACCAGGTGGTCATACGAAGCCGGATCGAGAGCCATGTTATATTCAACCTTGCCTATCCGTTCAGCCACTTCACTGCCCTTCTGATCACTGCCTTCCATGAACCGTTCATTATCAAGTCCCAGGTGGTCCTTGCTTCCCACGATCTCTCCCTTGTAAGTCATGTAATATATATCATCCTCACGCCTTACACGTATCGCCGGCCTGACATTAAGGTAACCCTGCTCGATCACATGATAAGGGTATTTATCAAGGTCGTCGGGCAGGGACCTTACTATGAATTTCCTTTCTATCTCTACACCCATCTTACCTTCCTCTGATTATCTCTGTAAAAATGAGTCACCTGTTACATCCCCTGACTTATGTTTCCTGAAAAAATCACACTCATCATCATTGCATATTTTAGCACTCTCAAGTCCTGCATTGCAATGGAACACATGATGGAGCGGATTCCCCGCATCCCCGTAAAACCTGTAAACAAACGGGACCGAATTATCCCTCAAGGCCTGTTCCATGAAGGGCGCCTGATATTTTAAAAAGTCACCCGGACAGGTCATCATAAACACCGGTGGATAGTCCTTCGTAACCCAGTCCGTAACGCAGGTAAGCCCAAGCTCTTTGCTGCTTCCGCCCTCCTTTAGAAAATCAGCCAGCAGCAGGGGCGTATCCTTATCCGCTTCATCATCCTTCGTAAGGTCATACTTGCCGCAGTTAAGGGCTACAGCCCGCAGGCAGGCACCCCTGTATGAGTCCACGCACTCGCCCTGTCCTGCAGGCAGGGTTATCCTGACCCCCGGATATTTCTCCTTAAGTTCCCTGACATAATCAGGATTGGAACGGACAGCGGCGAAGAGTCCCAGCAAGTGCGCTCCCGCAGAGTCACCCACCGCAAATACATTATCCGCATCCAGCCCATACTTATCCCGGTTATCATATATCCAGTCAAACACCGTACAGATATCTTCAAGCTGAGCCGGAAACTTACTCTCCGGAGCAAGACGGTATGAGAAATTGACTACCGCAAACCCTCTCTGTGCAAGGCTCATCCCGTAGTACTGATACACTTCCTTATTACCGTAGACCCATGCCCCGCCATGGACTATCATGATGACGGGCAGCTTAGCGGACACGGGCACCGCCCCGCCGGCAGTTCCCAAAACCGATTGATGTGCCGGCTTATTTACCGGTCTGTATACATCAAGCAGATGATACTTTTCATCCGGCCCATAGCTTATATCATCATACCTTACCACATCATCCGGTGTGGTAAAGTGTGCATCTCTTATCTTATCTCCCGCAGCAAAATCCCTGCGTATCCGGTCACTTAACTGAGACATATCCGCTCCTGTTCTTTCATGTGTATATTACACTTATTAAGCTTGATTTTCATGCTATACCATTATACCCAAACCGATGAAATTCATCAACTCAGGCGAGACAGGGGGAGACAAAGCATGGTTTTGATGATATCATTGATTCCATGGATAAATACAGCGTAAGACCACTTAAAGACAATGATTCGTTCACCGTATCGGTACCGGGCTCCAAGAGCATAACCAACCGGGCCCTTCTGCTTGCTGCCATGTGTGAAGGTCCCTGCACTCTTAACGGAGTTCTCTTCAGCGACGATTCAAGGGCATTCCTATCCTGCCTTAAGGAGCTGGGTTTTGACCTTACAATAGATGAGGAAGAAAAAAGAGTCACCATCACAGGTACGGGCGGCCGTATCCCCAATGGGAAAGCTTCAATAAATGTAGGGAGTGCCGGTACAGCAGCCAGGTTCCTTACGGTATTTCTGGCCTTTGCGGGCGGTGGATACGAAATGGATGCCTCACCCCAGATGTGTAAGCGTCCCATGGAACCTCTTATAAGTGACTTAAGGAAGGCAGGTGTCAGGATCACCTGTAAGAAGGAAGAAGGCCACTTCCCTTTTACCCTGCATTCATCCGGTCTGTCAATCCGGGAAATGACCAGCAGCACCGATATCAGTTCCCAGTTCGCAAGTGCTATCCTTATGGCCGCGCCTTTGCTTGATAAGGGTCTTAAGCTTACACTTGAAGGATCAAGGACCAACGGTTCATACATAAACATAACACTTAAAATGATGTCCCAATTTGGCTTCGGGTTTACCCGAAACGGCAACATCATCACAGTAAGCCCCTGTCGTAGCATCAATAAAGAAAGCTACAACATCGAGCCCGATATGTCTGCAGCCTGCTACTTCTATGCAATGGCTCCCATATGCGGCAAAGTCATGCAGGTTCGGGGCGTTCACCCGGACTCCATGCAGGGAGATTATCAGTTCATAAGAATCCTTGAGAAGCTTGGCTGTACCGCCACGGATGATAAGGACGGCGTGATCCTAAGCCCTCCCGAAAAAAGGGAATATCCCGGAATTGATACAGATATGAAGGATTTCTCGGACCAGACCATGACCATGGCCGTAACCGCTGCATTCGCCGCATCTCCCACGACCATACGAAATGTCGGCCATATAAGGTATCAGGAATCAGACAGGCTTCATGCGATCATAAATGAGCTTACCAGGCTTGGCTGTAAATGCAGTGCCATAGATGAAGATACCGGGATCTATATAGAACCTGACACTGACCGTGGATCTGCTTACCACGGAGCCGATATAGAAACATATGAAGACCATCGCATAGCAATGGCCTTCGCACTTGCAGGTCTTCGCATCCCCGGTGTGAACATATTAAATCCCGGTTGCTGCCGCAAGACCTTCGAGAACTACTTCGAAGTCCTCGATTCCATATGTATGTGACACTTCAGCTCTGTGTGACACTTCAGCTCTGAGCTAAAGTGTCACATGAACCAAGGTGTCACATCAGTTGCAGGGTACGCGGGAGTACAGCTCCGTAAGTCCCCTTATACTGTACTTAAGTTCATCCGATAGGAAGTTGGGCCTTAACCTCCACTCCCAGTTACCCTCAGGGGTTCCGGGTGTGTTGATCCTTGCCTCGCGTCCGAAGCATAAGTAATCCTGCAGAGGGATGATGCACAGATCGGCCACCGACCTGTATGCCTCCCTTATTATATCCCAGGTAAGGGCTCCGAAATCGGTATTCATTGAATTGATATACCTTCTGCAGAAATCCCTCTCCCCGTCATTTATCTCCTCAGCCCAGGCACGCGTCGGCGTATTGTCATGGGTTCCCGTATATACCACACAGTTATTGACATGCCTGTGGTTCACGTAGTAGCTGTCCCAGGAAGTAAACCCGTACTGCAGCACCTTCATTCCCGGGAAGCCTGACTCTGCAAGCAGCTTCTCATTCTCGGGCGTATTATTCCCCAGGTCCTCGGCTATTATCCTAAGCTCTCCCAGCTGACTCTTCAAGGCATTAAAAAGGTCCATGCCCGGTCCCTTGTTAAGCTTCCCATGCTCAGCCGTCTCATCCCCATAGGGCACCGCGTAATACTCACAGAAACCATGAAAATGATCGATCCTTATCACGTCATAGAACTCGTAATTCCTCTTTATCCTCTTAACCCACCAGTCATAACCCGACCCGGCAAGCTTCTTCCAGTCATATATGGGATTGCCCCACAGCTGGCCCGTCCTTGAGAAGGCATCCGGCGCACATCCCGCAACCACCTTGGGATATAAGTCCTTATCCATGAGGAATACCTCAGGATGCGCCCAGCAATCGGCACTGTCAAGGGATACGTAGAAGGGCAGGTCACCTATTATCTTGACATTCTTATCATTGGCATATTTACGCAGCTTCCTCCACTGCTTATCGAACTCATACTGCTTAAAATATACAAAGTCAATCTCATCCTTAAGCCTCTTGCCCGCAGCATTAAGGGCTGCCGCCTTCCTCTTCTTAAGGTCATCCTTCCACTCATACCAGGGAGCCCCGCCAAGGTCCTTCTTGATCGCTGTGAAGAGGGCGTAATCCTTAAGCCAGTCCGCTTCCTTCTTTATAAAGGCCTTATATTCCTTATCTTCTGTTCCTGCTTCCTTAAAGCGCTCATAGGCAGCCTTAAGGAGGGTATCTCTGTTCTCATACATGGTCCCGTAATCAACCCTTGTCTCATCGTTGCCGAAATCCATGCCGCAGCACTCGTCCCATGTAAGCAGGCCTTCCTCTATGAGAACCTCGGGTGAGATAAAGTAAGGATTGCCCGCAAATGCCGAAAAGGGCTGGTAGGGTGAATTACCGTAACCCGTCGGCCCTACCGGAAGTATCTGCCAGTAACCCTGTGCCGCTCCATACAGAAAATCAACAAAATCATACGCTTCCTTAGAGAAGCATCCGATCCCGAATCTTGAAGGTATTGAAAAGATCGGAAATAAAATACCGCTTTCCCTCATATATGTTTCCCCCTAATCATATATTCTATGGTACAATAGGCGTATGACTTTAATTTACCATAGATCACCATCTTATGGAACTCCCTATTTGGCAGGACACTTGTATGGCTAAACGTAAGCTCATCAGCACCAGAACCCTCAAGTCGGGGATGAAGATAGATCAGGCGATAGTCGATTCTCAGGGGCGTGAACTTATTGTACGCGGCTCCGTTCTGGATGATTTTCAAATAGAATACCTGCGTGAACACGGCGTGGGAGGAATCTATATAAGCACCGGCGAACCCGAGAAGGAAGTGTCCGAGCTTGAGAGGAACCTTCCCATATATACACGCGAGCTCATCGAGAAGTCCCGTGTCGAGGACAAGTCCAAAGTCAAGCTCAACCAGGAAGTGTGCAAGCGTGTCGGTGAAGGTATCCAGTATCTTTTCCACAACACGGAATCCGAGGGCTTCCTAGAGACCACCAACAACATCTCGGAAGAGCTCGTCAAGGCAATAACCGCCAACAACGCCGTGGCGATAGATATAAACCTTATCAAGGTCAGCGACGAATACACCTTCAAGCACAGTGTGGATGTGGCCACCATGGCCATGGTCATAGGACAGAATTTCGGGCTTGGTAAGGATGAACTGCGCGAGCTGGGAATCTCGGGGCTTCTCCATGACCTGGGAAAATCAAAGATACCCCTTGAGGTACTTAATAAGCCGGGCAAGCTCGATGATGAAGAATTTGCCCTCATGAAGCAGCATTCTCTCTTCGGATTTAAGATACTGAAGGAGAAGAACCAGTTCAGCGAAGCCGTATTAAAGGGCGTCCTTCAGCATCATGAGAAGATAAACGGTAAGGGATACCCACTGGGAACGACGGATGAAGGCATCCATAAATATGCCAAGATAATCGCGGTTGCAGATGTGTATGATGCGCTGGTAACGGAAAGACCGTATAAAAAAGCCTTCCAGAAAAGGGAGGCAGTGGAGATGATCCTTGCAATGACTCAGGATCTCGATATGCAGGCGTTATTAAGCTTCTTAAACTGTGTGATCCTCTTCCCTGTTGACAGTATAGTCACCCTCTCATCGGGTGAACCTGCCAAGGTGGTCAGCAACAACCCCAACAACTGCCTGCGGCCGACTGTTGTAGGGCTTAAGACAGGGAA
>JAILCT010000203.1 GCA_024690425.1 Lachnospiraceae bacterium
ATATGTGATTTTCAGTCCTTCGCGCATAACATATCTGGCCACATCAAGAATATCCTGAAAATAATAGTAAAATGCCTGCCTTGAAATCCCGCATTCTGAAACGATCATGCTGATGGTAACCTTATCCATTCCGATTTGCCGGGATTTTTTTATGAACACATCGGCAATTTGTTTCTTTACATTCGTCGCCATTCTTTATCACTCCTCAACATGCAGTCCATATTTCTCCTGCACCCAATTCCGAATTTCTTCATATGTCGCCTTTGCTTCTGCGCTTGTAAGATCCAGTTCGTCCATATCCACATTTATCTCTATATGGTGCTTCGCACTTGAAAGTTTGGACAAAAGACACACCGTCTCGACATGCACAGTCTGGCAGAACATATCGGTGCAGCGGAGCCGCTTAAGTTCATAGCCGTGGCCGGTCAGGTATTTAAGGTCGCGGGCAAGGGTTGCGGGATCGCAGCTTACATAGACTATCCTGGCGGGTGCAATATCGATAACCGCAGCAAGAGCAGCTTCATCCATCCCCTTCCTGGGCGGATCCATTACAACAACATCGGCTTTAATCTCATCCTTATGAACCGGAAGAAATTCCTCTGCGGCAGCACAAATGAATTCAGCATTATCCACATTATTCAGCTTTGCATTTCTCTTCGCATCTTCTATCGCTTCCGGAACTATCTCAAGCCCATGTACGACCTTGGCCTTATCGGTCATACATAAGGAGATCGTTCCTATCCCGCAGCATATGTCCCACACTTCTTCGCTGCCGGTAAGACCTGCATATTCTATCGCGGTACCATACAGCTTCTCAACCTGTATGGGATTCACCTGATAAAATGACAATGGCGATATCTCGAATTTCTTCCCAAGAAGAATGTCACTTATCTTATCCTTGCCCCATATGGTATGTATCTCGTTACCCATTATCACATTGGTTTTCTTATTGTTGATACTTACGGAAAGTGAGTGAAACGGGGGGACGGTTCCTCGGTTCATTTCGAGTGTAACTATATTAGCAAATTTATTGAAAGAGAAATGAACCGAGGAACCGTCCCCCCGTTTCACTACGATGCACACCATGATCTCACCTGTATTAAAGCCCTTGCGGATGAGGACATGACGGACCACACCTTCTCCGGTTTTTTCATCGTAAGCAGGTATATCATGTTCCTTCATATAGGAAAGGACTGCCTCAAGTATCTCCTTATTCTCGGGCACTCCCAGAAGGCAGTCTGTACAGGGGATGATGTCATGGGTCCTTCCTGCGTAGAAGCCGGCGACCGGGTTACCGTCCTTATCCGTGCCGATGGGATACTGGGCCTTGTTCCGGTACCTCCACGGATCATCCATTCCGATTATGGGCTCCATGATCGAATCAATAAACTCCGCTTCAAACCCGCCTATTCTTACAAGTACATTCCTTACCTTATTCTCCTTAAATTCAAGCTGGGCATCATAGCTCATTGCCTGGAGCTGGCAGCCGCCGCAGGCTCTTGCGATCGGACAGCGCGGCTCAACGCGTTTCGGCGACGGACTTATTATACGTTCGACGCGCCCGTAACCGTATGACTTTTTGACCTTGACAATGCGGGCATCGATAACATCGCCGACTACCGTATCCTTAACAAAAAGAGCATAGCCGTCAACCTTTCCGACGCCCATGCCCTCTGCCTGTATATCCGTTATCTCAAGCCTTACTATATCGTTTTTGTTATATCTTATATCCCTTTGTTCTTTCATACATATCCTTTTATCAGCCGAAAGATACCTCTCTGACTTACCGGCTCACACGTCACCGGTCTTGCGAATATTCGAATCAATAAGCCTGTTGAAGCCAAGCCACCCCGTATCCGGAGTTGATTCAAAGAGCTCCTTAAGGGTTTCCATCTTGGCATCCAGGTTATCGGCCATGTTGAGAGCCAGTGCCTCCATTAATGCCGGTTTCTTGGGCGAGCCGAATTCATACTCCCCGTGGTGGGCAAGTATGCAGTGCTTTAATTCCGCCTCAAGTTTATGGGGGAAACCTTCTATGCCCTTTATCTTCTCACCTACCATCTCACAGCCCATGACTATATGTCCCAGCAGCTGTCCGTCATCGGTATAGTCATTCTGGGGAAAGGGTGATAATTCTTTGGTCTTTGCTATATCATGCAGCATGGCGGCACTTATCAGAAGGTCTCTCTTAAGCATGCGGTACCTTGTCGAATAAAAGTCACACAGCTTCACAACACTTAATGTATGTTCAAGCAGACCGCCGACAAAACCGTGATGAACGCTCTTGGCTGCAGAAGACTTTTTAAATGATGCGGCAAAGTCCTTATCTTCCACGAAGAAGGCCTCACACAGTTTCTTTAAATGGTCCGATTTAAGTCCCTTTATATAGCCAAGCAGTTCTTCATACATCTCATCTATATTGTAGGATGACACCGGCAGATAATCGGCAGGTATGTACTCACCTTCCGACACCTTCCTTATTCTCTTGATGTTTACCTGAAGCTGGCCGTTGAAGCTTGTGACCGAACCGCCGACCATACAGTAATCAAGCGCATCAAAATCCTCGATACCCATGGAACCCACATCCCATATCTTGGCATCCATGGTCCCGGTCTTATCCTGTAATATCACGTTTTCATACGGCTTACCGTTCTTGGTAACTGCCGACTGTTTATGCTTTATAAGATAAACATCATTTACGTTGTCGCTTTCCCTAAGCTGCTCTAAATACTTCATGTGTTCTCCTTGATCTAAATGTTTTTATGGAACCCTCTGGGGTTCTGATATATCATGCAATAAAGGATACCTGTCAGCTGCTCAGCTTCCCGAGAGTTATCTCATATGACAGTTCCACGTATTCCATCCTGCCCTTCCTCTTGACCGTCACCATCATAAGGTCATCGGGCTGGCACTTAAGCATTGCATCCTTATAATCGTTAAAAGAATTGATATCCGTTGTTCCCAGCTTGACGATAACATCACCGTTCTGGATGCCCGCATCCATTGCCGGAGAATCTATCACCACCTGTCTTACATAAGCACCAACCGGTACATCATACTCATTGGATATGTCTTCCGTTACGTCAAGTCCCACTATACCCAGATAAGCTATTTCCTGACCGTTTGAAAGCTTCTCGAGCCTGTCCTTAAGATCTGAAATGGCATAGCCGCAGATAAGGTTCTTGGCATCTGTCGAAGCTCCGTCCTGGGTGATTATGGCAAGTACCCTTCCCGACATATTTATGATAACTCCGCTGGCATTCGAGCTTCCGTAAATATCCGTCGTGAGCAGGGATACATTTGTATCGGTCATATCCTTGACCGATGTATGGCTGGTGATCTGGCCCATGGCCATTGATTCCGACACTCCCAGGGGATCACCGATAGCTATGACAGGAGTTCCGTCTATCTGGGAATTCTTGGTGGAACCGAGTTCCGCCAGCTTGCAGGCCTCCTTGGTCTCATCGCTTATCTTCTCAAGATCAACCGCAACTATGGTCATATCTGTATTCGGGTCTGACTTTTTAAGGACGGCATCATACCTTGTTCCGTCGCAGAAAGTCACCATTATCGAATCGCAGGTATTTATCACGGAATTCCTTGTAAGTATCAGCATCTCCTTGCCGTTCTCCGCAAGGATTATGCCGGCGCAGGTGTGCCTGTTCTCATATACATTCATGAACCAGTCCGTATTGGCCGATATACCGGTGACCGTTACCATTGCCCTCTCGGCTTCCTTGGCCACATCGCCTATCTGCTGGTAGAGCTTCTGGTAATCCTCGATCTCGAGATCTTTCTCAACGGTCTCAACCACCTGGGTTATGACTTCCGGAATGCTTTCGTCAAGGATGTCAGGCTCCTTCTTTTCTTCCGGAGTTTCCTCTTCACCGTCCTCCTCGGTATCAGGCTCGGGTGTATTATCCGGAATGGTCTCTTCCTTCGGTACCTCTTCTTCCTTTTCCATATTGCCGATCGAAGCTTCCTGTATTTCATCGGTAGCTGCATTCTCGTTTTCCTTCTCCTCATCCGCACTCTCAAACCTTACCGGTTTGGTATTGTCATCCGGATGCACCTTCTGATTTACGATCGGGTACAGATATACAAAGGTAACACAGGAGATGACTCCGAAGACAACGGCAAGGACAACGGTCAGTATGACCTTTCTGAATAACCTTCTCTTGTTCACCGGTTTCTTCTTTATTGTCTCTGTTATAAATTCGTAATTCTGCTCTGTGTTCACTGTCGATTGCTCATTCTCGTTCTTTATCTCATTTATTATATCTTCTCGTTTATTCTCATCCATGTTGACTCTCCAAAAGTGTGTCTGTCAATCTGTGTTAACTCTTCGTCAGGAATTCCACTTGAGCCTGTGCAGGTTACCCTCCTTCTCAAGTGATTTAAAACCCTGCTGCCTCAGTGCCTCATAGAGGACGATCGCCACCGAATTCGAAAGGTTTAACGACCTTATCTCCGGCAGCATCGGGATCCTTATGCAGGTCTCTTCATTCTCTACAAGTATCTCCTCGGGGATACCCCCGCTCTCTTTCCCGAACATTATATATGCATCCTCTTCATAGACCGCCTGTGTGTAATCCTTATGGGCCTTGGTCGTTGCCATATATACTTTCGGGTATTTGTTTACCTCTAGGAATTCTTCGTAATTTATATATCTCCTTACATCAAGATCCTTCCAGTAATCCATTCCCGCCCGTTTTATGTTTTTCTCGGTCAGCTGGAATCCCAACGGTTCTATAAGATGAAGGGTTGTACCGGTCGCCACACAGGTCCTGCCGATATTACCCGTATTGGCCGGAATCTCCGGTTCAAGAAGTACAATGTTCATATGCTCTCCTCCTGCTTTACAAGGTATTGCCCCCTCACCTTCGTTCGGCGGCCTTTCGTCGGAGAGCATCCTGAATATGACTTCGTCATATGCTCTCCTCCTGCTTTACAAGGTATTGCCCCCTCACCTTCGTTCGGCGGCCCTTCGTCGGAGAGCATCCTGAATATGACTTCGTCATATGCTCTCCTCCTCTTTACTCTTGGGAAGTGTGAATATGAACTCGGTTCCTACACCCACCGTTGAGATAACATTTATATTCTCATGATGAGCATTGATTATCTCCTTTGTTATCGCAAGTCCCAGACCGGTTCCCTTCTTATCCTTGCCGCGCGATAAGTCCGTCTTGTAAAAGCGGTCAAACACCAGCTTCTGACTTTCCTTGGGAATCCCTATCCCGCTGTCCTTGACGGATACGAATACGGTATCGTTCTTCTCGGAAGTCTCAAGCTTGATATCCGAATTGGCATCCGAGAACTTGATGGCATTGTCGATAAGGTTGTAAAGGACCTGCTGGATCCTGCCCATATCGGCCGACACGTACAGGTTCTCCCCGCACAATACAAGCTTGAAGCGTATCCTCTTCTGCTTGCAGGTACCCTCGAAGGTTGCCGCCGTATTCTTGATGACGGCATTTATGTCAAAGTCACTTATATCAAGATGCATTCCCTTGGTATTCAGGTTGTTAAGGGACAGAAGCGAATTGGTCAGCTTCGTCAGTCTCTCGGTTTCGTTAAGCACGATCTTTAAATACTTGCCGCTCATCTCGGGAGGTATGGTACCGTCCTCCATGGCTTCTATATAACCCTTGATGGATGTAAGGGGCGATCGGAAATCATGCGACACATTGGCAATGAACTGCTTCTGGTTGTCCTCACCTTTACTCAGCTCGGATGCCATGTAATTCAGTGAAGCCGCAAGATGGCCTATCTCATCATCCTTGTTGACCTCGATCTGGTGGGTCAGGTTTCCGTCCGCGTATTCCTCGGTTGCCTTGGTGATCTTCTTAAGGGGCCGGTACACGACAACAGTGAATACTATCAGGATGACAAGGGATAAAACAAACATTATACCGAGGGCCATATAATAAATGTTTAAGAGCTTGTCCCTCGATTCCCGTATCTCGTCTATATCATAGTGCATTACGACGTATCCCCTGATCCTGAAATCGGAATTGATCGGAGACAGCACGCTTAACACGTCATTTTCAAAGTTCCCGTAAAAGTCACCCACCATATAATAGTCATTCCCTGTGTCCGTCGGATTGAAATGTTCTATCGTTACGGTGTTGTCCTTATCAACGGTCATATCGGTCGAATTATAAAGCAGCTGACCGTCCGGATTGATTATCCATATCTCGGACTGGGTAAAGGTATCGATGGCCTCAAGCTGGTCCCTGACATCATCCGCCTGGAGGGATGAATTATATATGGAATCCGCATAACGGGTTGAGATAAGTGTTGCTTCCTTATACAGTGCCGCGGCCTTGTCCCTCACCAGATGGTTAAAGGTCAGCCTTGCGAACAGGGTTGTGATAAGAAAAAAACTTATAAGTCCGAATGCCAGATAAGCCAGTATGAACTTCAGATATAGTGTCTTCCTGTACTTCACTACTTAACCTCGAACTTATACCCGATTCCCCATACAGTGGACAGCTTCCACATATCATGATCCTTGATCTTCTCCCTGAGCCTCTTGATGTGGACATCAACAGTTCTAGTATCACCTATATATTCATATCCCCAGATATGATCAAGGAGCTGTTCACGGGTAAATACCTGGTTGGGTGATGACGCAAGGAAGTAGAGAAGCTCCAGCTCCTTGGGCGGCATCTCGACAGGTTCGCCGAAATACAGCACCGAATAATTGGTCTGGTTGATGACAAGGTCGGGATACTCAACGCACTTGACATCCGAGGGAATCTCGGCAGGCTTAACCGCCTGGGTACGCCTTAGGACTGCCTTGACTCTGGCCACAAGCTCCTTACTGTCAAAGGGCTTCTCCATATAGTCATCCGCTCCCAGCTCAAGTCCCAAAACCTTATCGAATATCTCGCCCTTGGCCGACAGCATGATTATTGGCGTCTGGGACCTGCTCCTTATCTCACGGCATACCTGATATCCGTCCATCCCCGGAAGCATGAGGTCGAGCAGGATAAGGTTAGGCTTATAAGAGTCGAATGACTTTACCGCACTCTCTCCGTCATTAACTATCTGCGTATCGAAGCACTCCTTGGTCAGATAGAGCGATATAAGCTCCGCTATATTATTATCATCATCAACTATCAGTATCTTCTGCTTGTTTGCCATTTCCTTCTCCTTTTTGAAGACACGGGGACGGTTCTTCTGTCTTCATTTTATCTTTTCACTTAAATTCCACAACCGTAACGCCCGCATCCCCTTCACCATACTCGGCGAGCCTGTACGATTTAACATATTTTATCCTCTTAAGATGATCCCACACAGCGTTTCTTAAGGCTCCCGTTCCCTTACCGTGTACTATCCTTACCGTTTCAAGGTGGGACAGATAAGCATCATCAAGGTATTTCTCAAGCTTCGGGATCGCTTCATCAACACGGCTTCCTATCAGGTTAAGTTCCATTGAGATGGTGCCTGATTTTGACAGGCTCTGGCCCATCCTGTATCCTGAACTTCCCTTCTTAGCGCTGCCCTTACCCTTGTGGTGGATCCCGGGACCCGTGATATCGTCCGTCATAACGAACTCAATATCATTCATGTTGGCCTGCATCCGCATGATCCCGCACTGGACGAAGAGATTGCCCTTATTGTCCGGCAGGGAGCTTACTGTTCCCTCAAGGTTCATGGATATGATCCTTACGCTCTCTCCCAGCCTGAAGTCGGAAGCCTTCGGTAAAGCCGGGGCCCGCTTTCCCGGATCATTTCCCCCGGGTGAACCGAGGAACCGTCCCCCCGTTTCACCTTGTTTTACCTCGGTAAGTTTATTTCTTATCTTACTTCTCTCGTCTTCCATCTCACGGATGGTGCCGTACTTTTGGAAGTTCCGTATCGCCCTGTCCGCGCTGTCCTTGGCATCAAGGAGCAGCTCCTTGGCTTCCTCCCTTGCCTCGTTAAGGATCCTCTCTCTCTGTTCGTTGAGCTTATTCTTCCTGTTCTCGTAATCACTCTTAAGGTTCTCGATCTCTTCCTTAAGGGATGCTATCGTAAGCTTCTCCTGCTCGATGAGAACCCTGTTTGATTCAAGCTCGGAGATGACATCCTCAAAGGACTCATCCGCCTCGCTTATCTTATCCCTGGCGCTGTCTATTATATAGGAAGGAAGTCCCAGCTTGCCGGCTATTGCGAAAGCATTACTCTTACCCGGGATACCGATAAGAAGCCTGTATGTCGGTGCCAGTGTCTCAACATTGAACTCACAGCTTGCATTGCACACACCTTCCTCCCTTAAGGCATAAACCTTAAGTTCGCTGTAATGTGTGGTCGCAGCCGTTCTTATACCCTGCCTGTGCAGATGGTCAAGGATCGCCATAGCCAGCGCCGCCCCTTCGGTGGGATCGGTACCGGCACCCAGTTCATCAAAGAGACACAGGGATCCCTCATCCGCCTTATCGAGTATATTCACTATCGTCTTCATATGGGACGAGAAGGTCGACAGGCTCTGCTCAATGCTCTGCTCGTCTCCTATATCCGCAAACACCTCACTGAATATTCCCAGCTGTGAATGGTCAAGTGCAGGTATCATCAATCCCGACTGGCCCATCAGCGTAAGAAGCCCTATCGTCTTGAGGGCCACCGTCTTACCACCGGTATTCGGTCCCGTTATGACCAGCAGGTCAAAATCATCCCCGAGCCTAATATCTATAGGTACCACCCTGCTCTTATCAATAAGCGGATGCCTTGCCTTCTTAAGGCTGATGATCCTGTCTTCATTATACTCAGGCCTGGTCGCCTTCATATCAAGCGCCAGCCTGCCCCTTGCGAATACAAAGTCAAGCTCGGTCATTATGAGCTGATCATTGCGTATTTCTTCCGAGCTCTCACCGCACCTCACAGACAGTCCGGCAAGGATCACTTCTATCTCCTTGGCTTCCTTAATGTCGAGCTCCCTTAATTCATTGTTAAGGTTTACTATCTCCGTCGGCTCGATAAACAGGGTGGATGCCGTCTGTGACCTGTCATGGATCATACCGGGCACGCTGCCCTTATGCTCGGCCTTGACCGGAATGCAGTACCTGCCTTCGCGCATGGTGATGACACTGTCCTGAAGGTAAGACTTGTACGTGGTATTGACCATGCTGTTTAAGCGTGAATGTATCCTGTCATTCGTTGCCTTCTTAAGCCGCCTGATGTTCTTAAGTTCACTGCTCGCATCATCTGCTATCTCATCCTCCGACAGTATGCATCTCCTGATCTCGGAAGATATCTGGCTCAAGGGTGCAAGGGCATCAAACATCTCATCAAGGGAATCCCTCTCGCTCTCATCGTCCTTACGTCCATATGACTTAACCCTGGCTGCATTCTCGAGAAGTCCCGCGATGTTAAGGAGTTCTCCGGCCGTTATGGAACTTCCCTTATCAAGCCTCTTAAGCGAGGCCTCCACGGACTTATTGGAACCGAAATTAACTGATGAATTCCTAAGCAGCCTGCCCACGCAGTCGTAGGTCTCCTGCTGAAGGTTGTTTATTTCCCGTATATCTGATGAGGGCTTAAGGGCCAGGCACTTATCCCTTCCCGGATCCGATGTGGCCTGATCGGCAAGCATCCTCTTTATTTTATTATATTCAAGTGTATCGAGTACTTTATCATTCATATCAAAACCCAAGCTTAAATATTTTACCATATTTTCATATTAAAGAACACCCTGATGAGCCAAGCATTCCACTCTCATGCGTTCTATCTTTATGCTTTCAAAGCTTATCACTTTTATACTTGAATATCACAATTCATAGTGCTATAATTGTCTGATATTTAAAGATTGTTAATTTATTAACGCAAGGAAAACACCAATGGAACCTAATACTAATGAGAAGGGCGGCGGCAGTGCCATGTTCAAGGTCTGCGGGTTTATCGTAGACAAGCGCAACCTCTTCTTCCTTATATTTATCATACTGGCGATCTTCTCCGCTTTCTCGCGGAACTGGGTCAAGGTCGAAAATTCACTCGCAGCCTACCTCCCCCAACAGACGGAGACCAAGCAGGGACTTGACCTCATGGATGAGGAATTCGTTACCTACGGCTCATGTACGGTCATGATAGCGAACATCTCGTACTCACAGGCCGAAAAGATAAGATCGGAATTCGAAGATATAGCCGGTGTCTTCACCGTCAGTTTCGACGATACGGAACAACACTACAACAACGGATCAGCCCGCTTCGACATCACATTCGATAAAGACGAAAAAGATAAAGCTTGTCTAATACCACTCGATGAAGTAAAAAAACTCATAGAACCCTACGATTCATACCTGTCAACAACGCTCGGAGATATACAGTCCGAGCTTATTGCCGATGAGATGCAGGTTATTTCGGTTCTTGTTGTTATAGTTGTACTTACGGTACTCCTTATCACGACCGAGGCCTATGCCGAGATTCCCGTGCTTCTGATCACATTCGGAGCAGGCGCCGTGCTTCAGCTTGGTACCAACTTCCTGCTCGGGACAATATCCTTCGTTTCCAACTCGGTTACGATAGTCCTCCAGCTGGCCCTGTCGGTTGACTACGCTGTCATCTTCCTGAACAGATATAAGGAAGAGCACAGAACCATGGAACCCAGAGAAGCTATAATCACTGCGCTTACCAAGGCCATTCCCGAAATATCCGGAAGTTCGCTCACAACAGTCGGCGGTCTTATAGCCATGACTTTCATGCAGTATAAGATAGGTCCCGATATGGGTATCGTACTTATCAAGGCCATTATCTTAAGCCTTGTTTCGGTATTCCTTCTTATGCCCGGCATAATCATGCTGTTCGCACCTCTCATGGAGAAGACGAAGCATAGGAACTTCATCCCTGATATTCCCTTTGTCGGTAAGTTCGACTACTCTACAAGGTTTATTATAGCTCCGCTCTTCCTGGTTGCTATCGTAGTTGCATTTTTCATACAGAATAAATGCCCCTATGTGTTCGGTTATTCGACCCTGCATACACCTATTCAGAACAAGGTGCAGATCGCGGATGAAATGATAGATAACACCTTCGGCGATGACAACCTCATAGCCCTTGTTGTTCCCTCGGGCGATTACGAGAGTGAGAAGAAGCTCCTTGACAGGCTCGAATCAAGTCCCGAGGTAAAGTCATGCACGGGTCTTGCCAATACGGAAGCGATAGGCGGCTACACCCTTACGGACAGGCTTTCCCCCAGACAGTTCTCCGAACTCCTTGATATAGACTATGAAGTTGCCCAGCTCATATATACTGCCTATGCGGTCAATGATGAAGACTACGCCAAGGTCGTGAACGGCCTTCCTTCATACAGGGTACCCCTTATCGATATGTTCATGTTCATACATGAAGAGGTTGATGAGGGTTATGTCACACTCGATAAGGAAACTCAGGAGACGCTCGACAATGCATATAAGATGATGAATTTTGCAAAGGAACAGCTCCAGGGCGAGAATTATTCGCGAATGCTTGTCTACTTAAACCTTCCCGAGGAAAATCAGGAGACATATGACTTTATTGATAAGATGCATGATATGGCCCATGAGTACTACGGCGGAAATGTATATACGGTAGGTGAATCCGTCAGCCAGCTTGATCTTAAGAAGACCTTCTCAAGGGATAACCTTGTTGTAAATATCGTATCTATACTGGTGGTACTTGTTGTACTGCTCTTTACCTTTAAGTCGGCGGGTATGCCAGTCCTGCTTATCGCGGTCATACAGGGAAGTATCTGGATCAACTTCTCGGTGCCCTCGCTGCAGCAGACCAACATTTTCTTCTTAAGCCAGCTTATCGTAAGTTCCATCCAGATGGGTGCCAACATCGATTATGCCATCGTTATAGCAGGGCGCTACACTGAGCTGCGCGGAAGCAAGAGCAGGCGCGAATCCATCATAGAGACAATGAACTTCTCGTTCCCTACTATCATAACATCGGGAACCATGCTTGCCGTTGCAGGCATTCTCATAGGTAAGCTTACATCGGACGGTGCGATATACGGCATAGGTCAGTGTCTGGGACGCGGAACCATTATTTCGATCTTTATCACCATGTTCGTCCTGCCACAGATCCTCCTTGTAGGTGACACCATCATAAGCAAGACCGCATTTGTAATGAACATGCCCATACGTACCAGGGAAGCAACCGGTCTCAATCATGTAAACGGTATTGTAAGAGGCCGTATCAACGGTGTCGTTACAGGTACCATGAATGCCATAGTCCGCGGTGACTTAAGCGCCTTCGTAGAGGCCGGAAATATCACTCCTCTTACGGAAGAGGAAGCCGATGAGCAGATCAATGCCCTTCCAATGAGGGTTATAGATAAGGAAGATAAGGCCGTCAAAAAAAAGGCACATTCCGATAAAAGAAAACTGGAAAAGGAGGAGGTGCAGGACAATGAGAAATAGAAGGCTTGCAGCCCTTATGACCTTTTCCATATTGAGTTCCCTTATCCTTGGAGACATTACTGCGATAAGGGCATACGGAGAAACAGGGATCAGCTTAACGGAAGGGTCCGGAAAGGGGCCCGCCGTAGAGGTTATCCGGGTCGATGATGAAGGAAACGAGATCCACGAGGATGCGGAAGCTTCAAATCCCGATGAAGTTGTGACAACTTCCGAAAACATGTCATATGAGGATGATCTCAGCGGTTACAGCTTCTCCACCGACGGTATCGAAATGTCCACAATAAGCGTGGGAAGTGCCGATGACATGATAGAGCTTGCCAAAAACTGCCGGCTTGATACATGGTCCCGTGATAAGTATATCGTCCTCACGGATGACATTGTTCTTGACGGAAGTGACTTTGAATATATTCCCACTTTTGGCGGTGTATTTAACGGAAACGGACATACCATATCAGGCGTCGCGATCTCCGATGCGGAATCATATACCGGACTCTTCTGTATAACACAGGAGAGCGCCGTTATAAAGGATCTTAAGGTGGAAGGATCTATGGCCCCGTCCGGCAAGCAGATGGCGACCGGAGGTATCGTTGGCGACAACTACGGAATGATAACAGGCTGCTCCTTCTCCGGGAATGTGAACGGATATGATTACACAGGCGGGATAGCAGGTTACAACGAACAGTCGGGAACGATAAGCAGCTGCACTTCATCGGGCATCGTGATGGGCATGCACTTTACCGGAGGGATAACCGGTTATAACTTAGGTACCATTTCAGGCTGCACCAACGACTGCAAGATAAATATCTCAAGCGTTGATGAGACCATATCCATAAAGGATCTGAGCATCGACCAGTATGCCGATAAGATCAAAAACCTCTTTGGCGACAACAACAAGCAGGATTCTACCAACATAATCAATTCAACGGTTGATGTCGGCGGAATATGCGGATATTCCCAGGGAGTTATAATAAGCTGTGTCAATAACGGACTTATCGGCTATGAGCATGTCGGCTACAATGTCGGCGGTATCGCAGGACGGCAGAACGGATACATCGACTTATGTGTTAACAACGGCGAAGTATACGGCCGTAAGGATGTCGGCGGCATCGCTGGTCAGGCCGAGCCTTATGTGATCATCGATATCACCGAAGACATCATAAGCCAGCTCACCTCCAACATGAATACACTCCATGATCTTGTAAATGTAACCCTTAATGATGCAGGAGATGAGTCAAACCTTATAACCGCCCGCCTCAACATGGTCAAGAACTTCACAGACAGGGCCTTAAACGATACATCCTATCTGGCCAATGAGACCGAGGACTTCATAAACAAGGCCATGGATTCAGGCACCGAGGCCTTAAGCAGGATAGATTATGCCCTGGAAGAATCATCAAGGCAGGGAGGTGTCCTTGATAAGACCGCACAGGGCTTCACCGATGCTTCCACAGCTGCTTCCAACCTGACCAAAGCCGTAAATGACCTTGACATATATAAGTATATGAACGAATCCGAGAAGGTCAGCTATAATCAGGCTAAGCAAAACATAGATAACGCCAACGGTGATTATCAAAATATGCTCAGTTCGCACAGGAATAATGAGTATAACTACTATTATGTAAAATACATAAGCAAAGTCAGCAATAACACTACTCACAAAACAGTCAGTTCGGATATCGTGTTTGTTGATGGCAGCAATAACCCCGTTGATATATCATCACTTCCGGATACTCCGGAAGCATACAAGGATATAAAGGTAATGCGAAGGGACCTTACAACGGATCCTCCGACCCTTAATCCCTTCCCGTCAAAATCAGGTGATTTTGCATCAAGCGATGCCGCACTCGATGCAGAAGCAGGCACCGCAGCGGAGGCTGAGATACTGGCCAATACGGAGAATGAATTCAAGGGTAAATACGGAATGCCGTATCCTGAGTACCTTACACAGAATGTTACCGTTATAGAACAGACTATATCCGCCCATACACAGGAGATGAGCGATGAAACCCGCAAGGATGTCAAGTATGCCATCAGTTATACCAAACAGACGATGAGTGATTTTGCGGGAGCTGTCAATGAAACCAGAAATATAGTATCCAACATAAGCGGGCGACCGGATATAACCCTTCCCAAGCTGTCACCCGAGTACCAGGCCAGATCGAACAGCCTTGTTGCCAATATACAGGGCATGAGTGACAACTTAGGCTTCCTTAATAATGAGATGAACTCCTCCAACCAACAGCTTGTCGACGATATGGTTGAGGTCAACGATCAGTTCAATGTCATCATGCTCCTTATAGCGGATGCGATAGACGGGGTACTGGATGCGGATTATACCGATGTGTATGAGGACAATTCCCTGGCAGTCGCAGGCGAGTGTACAGATGCGACCATCGCCGATTCCGTTAACTACGGTGCGGTGCACGGTGATATAGATACTTCGGGAATCGCAGGTACCATGGCCATTGAGTATGATTTTGACTTAGAGAGTGATGTTACCGGCATCAAGGATGCGGCAACCGGAACAACATACCGGACCAAATGCGTATTGAGGCGTGATAAGAACGAAGGATACGTTGAAGGCGTTAAGGATTACGTCGGTGGTATATGCGGCCTCCAGGAGATGGGAACGATCCTTGGCTGTCAGAATTACGGTAAGCTTAAGAGTAACTCCGGTGATTATGTCGGCGGCATATCCGGCAAGTCCCTGTCAACCGTCCACAACAGCTACACAAAAGGCATCCTTGCAGGCGGAGATTATATCGGCGGTATCACAGGCATGGGATATGATATAAGGGGTTGTTACTCACTTCCGACGATCACGGGAGACGGGAGCTGCCATGGAGCCATCGCAGGTGACAACAGTCCCGACGGACGGATATTCGCTAACTATTTCGTATCGGATGATGAAGCAGGTGTAAACAGGGTAAGCTATTCCGGAAAGGCAGAGCCGATAACCTACGAGGAACTTATAAGCACAGAAGGCATGCCTCCCGAATTTAAGACTGTGAGGGTAAGCTTTATCCTTGATGATGAGGTAATAGATACGGAGGATTATCCATACGGCGAGAGTGTAAGTTCACTTCCCCTTGAATTGTCCGACGGTGAATACATCTTATGGGACTGGGAGAATTCGAAGCTTGATAACTTAAGATGTGATGCCGAGCTTATAGGAACAACCGCAAGGTATATCACGACACTTGCGGGTATACAGCTTCGTTCAAGCGGCCAGTCGGCAGTCCTTGCTGACGGCAGGTTCACTAAGGATGATGTGCTTGGCGCAACGCTTCTTCAGGACAATGACACGGATATCATCGAGCACTGGAAGCTTGAGATTCCGGATGATCATGAAGCGGAACACCTTATAAGATACTGTCCGCCGGATGAAGTTAAGGATGTCCGTATATATCTTCTTAGCGGTGCTGACCGTTTGGATACGGAACCTGTCAAAATGGGAAAATACTACACCTTCACCGCTCCGGGAAGCGAAGTGGAATTCCTTGTTAAGGATGCGACCCTCAACCCCTTCATGAAGTATCTTAAGTATGAGATAGGAGGAGCGGCAGTCCTTCTTGCAGTAATCCTTATTGCCGTGATCTCCAAGAGGGGTAAAAAAGCAAAACCAAAGAATCCGGAAGACAATATAATAGATATCGATCTGGATAAAGAATAGAACTGTTTCCAAGTATGTTTAGTAATGATTTTAATGATGATAAAAGGGCCCGCCTTATGACGGACCCTTATTATCTGTATTCCTGTATCTTATTACTATCCGATGTTCCTATCTTAGATCACTTCTTAACGTTGAAAGCCTTCATTCCGGGATAGCATGCTGCATCACCGAGCTGCTCCTCGATGCGCAGAAGCTGGTTGTACTTAGCTACACGCTCAGACCTTGAAGGAGCACCTGTCTTGATCTGGCGGGTGTTAAGAGCAACAGCAAGATCAGCGATGGTGGTATCAGCCGTCTCACCTGACCTGTGTGAAGAAATAGCTGTATATCCGTTCTTGTTGGCAAGCTTTATAGCATTAAGTGTCTCGGATACAGAACCGATCTGGTTAAGCTTGATAAGGATAGAGTTGGCAGCGCCAAGTTCGATACCCTTTGCAAGACGCTCGGTATTGGTAACAAATAAGTCATCACCTACAAGCTGTACCTTGTGGCCGATCTTCTCGGTCATCTTCTTCCAGCCATCCCAATCCTCTTCATCCAGACCATCCTCGATAGAGATGATGGGATACTTATCAACGAGTGACTCCCAGTGAGCGATAAGCTCATCCGTTGTGAAGTCCTTACCTGACTTGGGCTGATGATAGAAGCCCTTGCCCTTCTCACTCTTCCACTCTGATGCTGCTGCATCCATTGCGATCATGAAGTCCTTACCGGGCTCGAAGCCTGCCTTCTTAATAGCCTCAAGGATCTTCTCGATAGCTTCTTCATCACTCTTAAGGTTGTTGGGTGCAAAACCGCCTTCGTCACCTACTGCGGTAACATCCTTCATCTCCTTGATAAGAGCCTTGAGGTTATGGAATACCTCTGCACACCACCTGAGTGCTTCCTTGAATGAAGGAGCGCCTACAGGCATGATCATGAATTCCTGTGTATCAACAGCACTGTCTGCATGAGCACCACCGTTTAAGATGTTCATCATGGGAACGGGAAGATCCGTTGCCTGAGCACCGCCTAAGAACCTGTAAAGAGGGATATCAAGTGAAGTAGCTGCTGCCCTTGCTGCGGCAATTGAAACCGCAAGGATCGCATTGGCACCAAGGTTACTCTTATCCTTGGTTCCGTCAAGCTTGATCATTGCTGCATCCACCGCATATGTATCAGATGAATCCATTCCTACGATCGCATCTGCGATAGGCCCGTTGATATTATCAACTGCCTTGGAAACACCCTTTCCAAGATACCTTCCCTTGTCTCCGTCACGAAGCTCCAGTGCCTCGAACTCACCTGTGGAAGCTCCCGAAGGTGCTGTACCCCTGGCAACAGTTCCGTCAACCAGCGTGATCTCAGCCTCAACTGTGGGATTGCCCCTCGAGTCAAGTATTTCCCTGCCGACTACCTTCTCAATCTCAAGATAATTCATATTATTCCACCCTTTCTGCCCTGTGGGCTTATACTTTATAAGTTAATCCCGGAACGCATTCCGGACAACCTTCGCGAATTTGAGCATAGCATAAATAAGGCTTGTTTGCAAGGTTTCCGGCCAGATTGGTTAGCATTTGCTAACCAGTTCTTGTTCCCGTGATATTTTTTTGTGTAATTGTTATATATTATATGTAATGACTATGAATGATAATAGATTATCTATATATGCAAAATCATTGACATATCGCGGGTTCGGTTATATATTTCTATGGAGCGGAGGGATGGTTCACTCCGGTGCAAAGTTAATACTGTAATGGTTTTAATGGTCGATGACCTGAAGCCTCGGAAAGGAGTTACATATGACTGATATTAAAACAAGAACCCTGGTGCGTGCAGCATTATTTGCAGCACTTACATTTATATCAACCTATATAATAAAGATACCTACCCCCGGAACAGGCGGATACATTCATCCGGGTGATGCATTCGTTATACTCTCAGGAGTATTCTTAGGCCCTCTCTACGGTGCAGCCGCAGCCGGTATCGGATCGGCTCTTGCTGATATTCTTGGAGGTTATTTCTTTTATGCTCCGGTAACCTTTCTGATCAAGGGTATAATCGGACTTGTGAGCGGTCTTATTTTCAGCAGCAACGCTCTGAAGATCAAAAAAGACCGCGTTAAGCTTATACTCGGCGGTCTCTTTGCTGCATTATTTGTTGCTCTTGGCTATTTTACATTTGAAGTATTCGTATACGGACCCGGTGCAGCTGCAAGCATTCCCGCCAATCTTATTCAGGGATTGTCAGGACTTATCATCTCCAATATCTTATATGCACCGCTCAGTAAGCTGAAGAGATTTTAGATTCAGTGATCTTGTATTTTACTCTTCTTATTCTTTAAGTGAATGAGATAACCTCTTCCCTTGGTTTGCCGCATGGTTCTATGCTTATTGCCTCAAGCACGGGGCCTTCCTTCCCGTAATCCTCAAAGTATTCTATGTTCACCCTGGCCTTAACCTTGATATACTGACGGTTCTTAAGATCATCTTCCTTATCATACTTACATGCATATCCAAGAAAAGCTATGTCTTCGGCACAGCATGTCATTGCCATCCTGCCGGGCACGAAATAGCCCTTCGGGAACTGCGGCGGATGCAGGACCATACCGGTATACTCAATGGTACGGCCCTTATATCTGTCCATGTTATCCAGGGCATCAAGATACCATACCCCGTATCCCGTATCATCAAGCACGATCGGATCCTTAGTGAGGTCATAGGGAAGGTCCTCTTCAAGGGTAACGTTCATCTCCCCATCCTTATTCTCAAATATGATATCAGCCTGCTGGTTAAGGGCCTTGATGTTTCTCTTATACGAAGGTATCTTCTCCTCCAGGCCGTCGCATCTGTTCATGATGATGAGCTCTGATCCTCTTATCTGCTCAGCCAGCAGTGACTTCATATTGGTGAAGTAAGACTCAAAGGTTGCTCCGTTTATCATGGTTATCTGCTGTTCCACGCTGAAGTACCAGGGAAGCTTGTGATTCTTAAGTATCCACATGCCGTTAAACTCAACAACTATACGGCCCGGCTTGTATTTCTTCTCAAGCTCCTGTAAATACTTGGCGTTAAAGTCATCTTCATCATCGATGACTTCCATAACCGTACGAGTCCTCTCAAGGACCTTCGGCTCGTATTCCTTCTCCCCTTCTTCACACACTATAAGAAGCGTTGTCTTCCTGTCCTGGAAGTAGGGCTGTGTGATCGTGTAGTTGATAAAGTCGGTCTTCCCGCTGTCCAGGAAGCCATTAATGATAAATACCGGTATCATAGCTAACCTCTTTTTTAATATCAATGTTATGTATTATTGTTGTGTATCTATGTTACATATCAACGTTATATATTTATGTTATCTAACAATGTTATATAACATTATTATATATCAATGTTATTTATAGATATTTCCCTGTTTTCTCTTTAAATCTGCCTTCAAATCTGTTTTTCTGTCAAAATCCATCCTTGGCCTGATACGAAACGATGTTATATATCAACGATACGTATCGACGTTATGTAACAATAATATATATCAGCGTTATATATCACTGCTATTTTAAAATTTTTTCTCTCATGCTTTCTAGCATTATCATTACTGCAGTATTACCATTTCATGCAGTCTTGTATTACTTCCGGCAAAATCATATCAAAGCATTAAATATCATCGATATGTATCACTGTTATATATCCGTATTATGTATCATCGTTATGCATCGATGTTATGTATTATCGTTATGTATCACTGTTATTTATTTGAACAGGGCCTTTATCGCTTCTTCCTTAAGGTCTGAGCCGATAACACAGATCTTGCCTGTAACCTCAGCTGCTCCGTCCCTTACCTCGCACTCACCGGGTACATAATCGAAGTGGATGAACCTGTC
>JAILCT010000253.1 GCA_024690425.1 Lachnospiraceae bacterium
CAATACATCAGAAATCTTCAGCTGCATTTTATCAAGTATATTCTTGGGAATTCTTATTCCCTGACTGTTTCCCCAGGACCTTATTGCTACCTGTTCCATGGAATCACCCCCTTTATGTATATACATTATACAGTATAATTACATGTGATTCAACTTCTCTTATTTGCCTAGGATATTTTTCAAAGTAAACGCAAAAATTTGTTGTATTTAATAATCCTTAGACTTGAAAATGCTTTTAAATTTTATTATTTTCACTGCAAAATACAGTGTGATATTAAATCTATTCTATGAAAAATAGATAAATCACTGTAAAGTTAGTGTTTATAATGCTTTACAGTGATCTATTAATTTTATCTATAAATTTTTACATTTAATACTATGTTACATACTTTCCTATCCTATATCTTTTCTGATTTAATGATTTTTCGCCGTATTCGATCGCTTCGACAGGACAGTTGGATATGCAGGCCATACAATGCTCACAGCTTTTCCCCCATACAGGACGGCCATCTACGATGTCTATATTATTGAATGGACACAGCTTCGCGCATTTCCCGCATCCGACACATTTATCAGTCGAACGGAAAAGATCAGCCGTATGTTTGTACTTAACCCATATTGGATTAAAGGGAAGAGTGATGATCTTTTCAAAGAGTGTTATGTGTTTTGCCTTAAGCTTTTCCTCTTTCAGTATCTTTTCTGCGACAGCCGGGATCCTTTCCTGCGACTGCTTTATCCGATCTATGTTCTCTTCATCCGTAAGCATCGGATATATTGTGTTTATCAGGTAGTTTCTGGGCATTTTGAATTCTGCCCTGCCCATATAAGTCATACTCTTTTTCCTAATGAGCTTTTCAGCAAGATACCCTGCGATTCCGGTATATCCTCCGCTTGTGAAAACAAAATAAACCTTATTGTTACCTGTAAGCTTTACGTTTTTAAGATACTCCGCCAAAAAACGCGGCATCTCACAGACATATACCGGCGAACATATTACGAACGGAGAGGATGATCTTATAGGTGAATAATCCTTCTCTTTGATCCGGTTTATCAGGTTTAATGAGTCATCGTTAATTTTTTCTGAAAGCTGTTTTGCAATAAACTCAGTGTTTCCTGTAGCGGAAAAATATATAACCATACACGATTACCTCTCATGTTTGAAACCTGCATATCAAAGAATCCATGTATATTTTAACATGTGTCGATACATAAAAACAGACCGTTCCCCAATAAGGGATATCGGTCTGTTTTACGTGTTTATCCAAAATGAAGAGTTATCAGTCCAACCGGGCATTTCTCAGCGTACAGTATTTATTTTCACCCTCTTCATATGTATCAAATACACCTGTTACACATACTTCCTGCCCCTCGGTGGGGTAATCATCGGGATATCTGTAGTCGCCGGTCGGTTCAAACTCTATACCTTGTGCACAGCATGCGGTAGCATCCTGTATGATGCAGGCATGATAGTATTTGCCGGTGCTCTCATCATGGTATCCTGCATACATTCCTTTCATTTTTACGGTTTTACCTGTATAATTCTCAGGATAATACATCATATCGTAGACCTCGGAGTATACCATGGTGCTTGAGAGCACAGTGAGGTCCACATCTACTCCTTCCGAGACGGTCTGCATATCGTTCTCCGTATCCTTCTGTTCATCAGCAGTTTCATTGCTTAAAACGGCCTGCTGATCAGAGGTTTCATCATCGGTCATTATTGCATTGTCTGATTCAGCTCTATTTCCCTGTGCTGCCATACCCTCTTTAAGCACACTTTGCACACTTGTCTGCGTATTCACGTCTCTTGCAGCTGTATTTTTGTTCTTTCCACAGCCTGTTATCATAATGACAGTAATTGCGGTAAATAGGATACTTAACATCTTCTTCGCTTTCATCTGCGCACACCTCCCCAAACGGATCCGATAAGATAACAGATGGCGAAAACGGCGGCATCCGCGGCGACTATTGTCGAACCCACCGGTGTTCCGGCAAGAATTGATATCACCAGCCCGCAAGAAGCACAGATCACCGACAGGATGACGGAGCATATGGTTACCGCCTTAAAACTGTTAAATAATCTCATGGATGACAGGGACGGGAAAATAACAAGTGCTGATATGAGCAATGATCCCACAAGGTTCATCGCCAGCACGATTATGACCGCGATGATCGCTGCTATCATGAGTTTATAGAATTCCACATTTGTTCCTGTTGCCTTCGAAAAGCCTTCATCAAAAGTCACGGCAAAAATCTTATTATAAAAAAGAATAAATATGAGCACGACACCCAAAGACAGTATCGTACACAGCCACACCCGTGAAGGTGTCAATGTAAGGATCGAGGTAGAGCCGAACAGGGTCGAGCACACATCCCCCGAAAGATTTGATGACGAAGAAAAGATATTCATGATAAGGTAACCGAAAGCCAGGGTACTTACCGAGATCATTGCGATAGCCGCATCACCCTTGATCTTCGCCCTTTCTCCGGAACGCAGGAGTAATACCGCGCATATGACCGTTACGGGGAGAACCAGCATCATTTCATTTGTAAATTGCATGACCGTGGCAACCGCCATTGCTCCGAAGGCCACGTGTGACAACCCGTCTCCGATAAAGGAAAACCTCTTAAGAACCAGTGTGACTCCAAGAAGCGACGAACATAATGCAATGAGGACCCCTACTATCATTGCATATCTGACAAAAGGATATTGAATATACATGAATAATTTATCAACCATGGGATTTATCCTCGTATCTTATTTAAGAGCTTCCCTGAGAACCGAGAGGTTATTCTCCATAACCGACAGATAGCTTACGCCGTTTTCAACGTCCTTCGATGTAGTGGACTGCATGGAATCCATGGTCAATATCTGCTGATCCTTGCCTCGCGTATTCTGCACGATCGTTTCGGCGATCTTTTTATCCTTGCCTTCTATGGTCATAACCGCATGCAATGACAGCTCATCTTCTTTTTCCGCCAGGAATGTGATCGTTTCAAAGCTTGCCTCAGTTTCGGCAGAACAACCCACAAATGCCGCATAATATGTCAAGCCGTAATCATCCGTAAGATATCTGAAAGGGAACCTGTCTCCGAAAAGCAGGGTTTTGACCGAAGCGGAGGATACTGTATCCGCATACTGCTTATCAAGAGCATTAAGCTTAGCTGTGTAATCATCGGCATTTTTCTTATAGATGTCTGCATTCTTTTCATCTATACGCTGAAGTTCCTTTGATATATACCCGGTAAGTGTGACCGCATTACGCAGAGACAGCCATACATGCTCGTCATATTCCGTTTCGCCTTCTTCGTGTTCGTGCTCATGTTCTTCTTCATCCCCGTCATCATGCTCATGCTCATCTTCTTCATCATGGTCATGCTCGTGTTCATCCTCTTCCTGCATGCCTTCCACTACTTCTTCTTCCTTGACAGAGTCACCCAGAACATCAAGAAGGTTTATGACGGCCATATCCTTATTGACAGCCTCCTTTAGTGCATCCTCTACCCACTCATCGGACTCACCGCCAACGTATATGAACATGTCACAGGTTGATATCTTTAATATGTCATCAGCTGTGGGCTGGTAACTGTGAAGATCAACACCGTTATCAAGCAGCATGGTAACTTCGGCACCGGCCGGATTGCTTCCAAGTATATTCATAACCCAGTCATATTCGGGGAAAATGGTCGTAACTATCTGTAATCTGTCTCCTTCGTTTGCAGTACCTGAAGCAGCATCCGAAGTACATTGGGCGCACGCAGCAAGAAAACCTGCCATCATGATGGCAGAAATAATGATAATAAGATATTTTTTCATGATTAACCTCCGTTAAACTATCTTTTTACACAGCAAAGATGGGCAGACTATACCCTGAGGCACAGCTTACCCTTAACGAAGGAATATTCAATTATTCAGGCGTACTTTGTCTGAAACCGGCGTATTTTCTTTATAAAAATATGCAGGTAATGAAATGGAAGTAAGTATTAAAATCAAGGGCATGCATAAAGCTGCATTATCAGATATACCATTGTCAAAGCCCCTGAGCATGCTCTCACACTGCTGAAAACAGATACAGATAGGACAGTCATGATCCCGGCAGTCATGATGCACACGGTAATGATCTGCATTGGATGCAATATAGAATGCAGAAAGCAGTACGGCAAAAAGCATCATTGCCGAAATGATGCCTGCCGTGCTCCTATTCTTTATATTATTACATGATCTGCCCACTTCTGTGTCTCCGCTTCTTATTCAAAGCTGCCGCAAACCCGTTCTGTATTATGGGATTACGATCAGCACGTGAAAAATTATAATAATGTAAGCTGCTTACGTCAAGTGTGCAAAAAGGGGCCGCCGTAGCCTACGGTACTACAGAATGACCTGCCGGTACAGATCCTTTCGCTTTAAACCGTTCTTTTTTGCACCTTTCGGCCAACCCAAATCTGCCGCGAACATATACAGGGCTCTTGGAAATCTGTAAGCATCTGCATAAATATCCTCGATATCTTCTGAATCATTGATCGCGGATGAGAGTTTTTTAAGAGCTTCCGCTGCATATTTCGCGGGACCTTTATCGGTTGAGGTTATAAGAGAACCTATCATCTCACCTGCCCCTATCGCAACACCGCCTCCGTATGTATATCCGCATTTCTCACACCAGGTTTTGACCATGCTCATAAGATTTTTAAGCTGAACGCTCTCATAAAATCCCATATTTGAAACAACATATATGTGCTTTTCTCCTGCCATCCTGCAGTGCTCAAGCCTTTCCATAACACGCAGTAATGCTGATGGTATACTATCGACATAAAGAGGGATCCCAAGGACTATCGTACTCGTCCGGGCAAGCATTTCGACAAGTTCATCATACCGGTTTATATATGTTGAGAGATTGATACTCTCGACATTACCTCTGATATCAGAGGACATCCGGTCAAGAAACTTCTTTGAATTGGAATTATCGGCTCTAAGGCTGCAGTTAAGGAGTACAATCTTATCCGGATCAGACGTACCGGATATTGTGATCATATCTGCTTTTACCGGGCATTCTTCAAACCGGATCTCTTTTATTATGCCGTGAAAGTTCCTGCATACGGCTTCAACATATGTCTTGGCCTTTATTTTGTCGGATTCGCTTAACAGTCCCCTAAAGATAAAGGTGATCTGCTTATCTTCAGGATATCTCCGTTTATGATGCATCTCTCCGTGATTTATCTCAAAATACGGAAGCACCCATCCTATACTTCTGTCAAAAACGTTTTTCACAAATCTGCTGAAGCCCCCATAAGTGTATGTGCTTATTACTTCAATCTCTTCAGCCTTGTGTATAAGAGCCCCCATTTTCTCATAACCATCCTTGATGATACATTCACCGGGTTCCTTTAACCAACAGCCAAAACACCCGACACACGGTTTTATCGTTCCGTTATCGGAAATTATCTCCCAGTCCTTGTAATTTTCACAGATTTTGCCCCATTCTTCATCATCCAGGTCATGTATCAGCAGTTTCATAATTTCCTCCTTTGATTTTTCTACAAATATTAATAGCATAATTTGCCGCTGGTATCTTTAAAAAATAATTAAAATTGGATTAAACCGGTTTTCTGTCCCCGGTATTGGACATTTATCGTGAGATATTCATCTATAATACGAACATACATTCTTATATTTTGTATACGGTTTTATCATCCGATCAACATATAGCGGTTGATATTTCCGTACAAATGTTCTATTATATAAACACAAACATCCGTTCGCTTTTGAAAGGAGGCTACCATGGAAAACAACAAGATAATCGCGGTTGATTTTGACGGAACTCTCAGTTTTGGCACATGGCCGGATGTCGGAGAACCCAATATTCAGCTTATAGAACAGCTTAAGAATCTTAAGAATAAGGGCAACAAGCTGATACTATGGACCTGCCGTGCCGGTGAGGCTCTTGATATTGCTATTGATTGGTGCAGGGACCAGCAGCTTGAGTTTGATGCAATAAATGATAACCTGCCGGAAATAGTTGAACTGTATGGCAATAATTCGAGGAAGATCACATGCGATTACTATATAGACGACAGGGCATGCCTTCCGAATATGGTTTCAATAGGTGCATAAAATGGAAACAGAAGCAAATTATCCGATACAATTGATAGCCGTGACATCAACGCTTGGCGATATAACCCCTCTCCGCTTCCGCTATGAGAACGGCGAACACGAGCTCATTACGGTAAATGTAGATGAGATACATGCCAAGAAGGAAATGACTATAGGAAAGGGCGGATCCATCATCTATACCTGTGCCTCAATGACAGCTGATACAAAGATGCTCTATCAGTTAAGATATGAGATCGGCACGCATAAGTGGATATTTATGAAAAGGCTGAGCTAAGTCTCTGCAATCTGTCTTCACCTCTCTGTCTTTTCTTTTTGACGGTCTCCTTTTTAGGATTCCCCACTTTCTTATCATCAGATGACTCTGCCGTATCTTCAGGTGTCTCCTGAGCTTCTTGTAATACGGTATCTTTTTCAGGGTGTTCAAATATTTCAACAATTTTCTCTATGGAATAATTTATCTGGTGATCAAGCGTAAGTCTGGCATATCCATCAGCTTTTACATCTACTATAGGAAGGTGATCCGGTCCTATTTCAGGTGTTATCGGGAAGCGAAACTCGTATTTGCTGTCAGTCAGTACCGTTGAACCGCCGGTTCCCTGAGCAGCCCCCCAAGTTGTGGTGTTGCCCATTATCGTCACATTTTTATTGTCTTTAAGATAATATGCGAGTATTTCGCCTGCACTTACTGTCTGTCCATTTACAAGAACCACGACTGGAATATTATCCCACTTACAGATCCCTCGTTTCTTTGACTCGGAAACCACCCGGTATTCTCCGTCCTTATATAGCGTGAGATAATAGGGAATTGGATTTGACGAAAACAATGATGCAACAGTGCGGCTTTCGAATCCGTTGCCACCTTCGTTATTTCTTAAATCTATAATGATCCTATCCATTCCCTGCCTGCTTAATTCCTCCAATCCGGCATCCAGTTCATCATAGATTTCCTGCGAAAAACC
>JAILCT010000009.1 GCA_024690425.1 Lachnospiraceae bacterium
CTCGTTTTTATCAAGCTTTGCAATCTTTGCCATCTCTTCGTCCGTCAGCTTAAAATCGAGAATGTTGAGATTATCTTTGATGTGATCAACATTCTTGCTGCCGGGGATTACAACAAATCCCATCTGGGTGTGCCAGCGAAGGATGATCTGTGCAGGAGATTTTCCGTACTTCTTTCCGAGTTCGGCAAATACCGGTTCGTTTATAAGACTCTTATCGCCATGGCCTAAGGGATACCAGCTCATGAGTTTGATATCATACTTGTCGAGAGTTTTTCTAAGTTCCTTCTGCGTAAAATAAGGATGAGCCTCTACCTGAATAAACTGAGGTGCGATATCCCACTTCGTTTCAAGTTCCTCGATATACTTCCCTTCAAAGTTGGAAATACCGATGCTCTTTGCCTTGCCTTCCTTATAAGCCTTCTCAAGCTGTCTGTATCCTGCGAGCCAGTTGCCTGCAGGCTGATGGATATAAAGAAGGTCTACGTAGTCAACCCCAAGGCGCTCCAAAGTCTCATCCACTGCATTCGGATTCTCATATTCGCTGGGCCAGAGTTTTGTGGAAAGGAATATCTCTTCCCTCTTTACTCCACTGTCCTTCATGCCTCTTCCGACAGCTCTCTCATTTACATATGCATTGGCAGTATCAATGAGACGATAGCCCATCTTTAAGGCTTCCCTTACGCTGTTCTCTGCGTCTGCAGGTGAGAGCATAAAAGTTCCGATCCCCACTACCGGGCATTCCAGCTTGTTGTTTAAGATCACGTTTTCCATTGTGTTAATCTCCCTTCTTTTTTAGTATGTTGATGCTCTGGAGCTTGTCAGTTTCCAGGCACCATTTTCTTTTCTCAGGGTAAAATCCCCCTGTAATCTCCAGCTTCCTTTTCCGCCGCCGTATACTGCAGCTACTACTCTACTTTTACCAACCATCACAGCGGTATCACCGGTGATGTTTACATCAATTGAATCATGCTCTGCGGAATAATAATTGAAAGTACCATCCAGAAGTCCTTTTATAAAAACTTCCCGGGACTGCTTAACACCTGTCATATGCATCAGGTAGTAATCATCTGTCTGAAGACTGTTAAGTCCGTCAGCATCCTTATCGATCATATACTGCCAGTAGCGGATGTATAATTCTTTGATTTGTTCCTCGTCGGTCATTCCTTCTGCTCCTTCGGATCAAGGTATTTTATGACTTTAGCAGGTACGCCTCCGACTACGGCATAGTCAGGTACATCCTTGGTAACTACAGCACCTGCAGCTACAACTGCATATTCTCCTATTGTCACACCCGGACAGATAGTCACATTCATTCCGATCCAGGCATTCTTCTTTACTGTTACTTTCCCATAGGTATAGATCGCATGACGTTCATTCATATCATGATTGATGGTTGCGATCCGAAGCCCCGGCGCTGCCATAGAGCCGTCTTCGAATTCAATCCCCCCGGACGCAGACAGTATCGCTGAATGGTTGATAAAAACTCCCTTTCCAAACTTCACCCTGTTCCCGAAATCACAGATGAAAGGTGTCAGAATCCTCACATCATCAAGTTTTCTCCCGAAGAGTTCTTCCAGATCTTCCACATAAGCAGGATCATCCGGCATCTTTGCATTTGCCCTGGCACAGAGCACTCTTGCCCTCATCATTTCATCTACAGCTTCCCTAAAATAAGGCTCCCTCACATCAGTAGGTCCGCCCTGTTCCATCAGATCAAAAACATATCCCTTTTCGTAATCCATCTCTGCCTCCATACTTTTTTTAGATCAAACCGTTAGCTGCAAACCATTTCTTTACAGCATCCTTGGAATCTGCCGCTTTAGAACCAGTAATTGCGAGACCTCTTTTCACTGCTGCTCCTTTGGCAGACCTCTTTATATCACTCTCGCTTGATCCCATTCCGCTTCCTTCATTAGTGCAGAAGGGAAGGATAATTTTACCCGTGAAATCGTATTTTTCAAGGAAGGTTGCGACTGCCATGGGGAAAGTTCCCCAGTAGTTCGGATAGCCG
>JAILCT010000033.1 GCA_024690425.1 Lachnospiraceae bacterium
GAGGCCAGAAGAAGGGCTGAAGAAGAACAGGCAAGGCGTGAGGCGGCCGAAGCCGAAGCCCGCAGGATGGAACTTGAAGTAGAAGAAAGAAAGCGCAGGGCCGAAGAAGAGAGGCTGGCGCTTGAAGAGGAAGAAAGAGCATTAGCGGAAGGCAGGATAACCCGGCAGGCAGCCGCCAAGGCAGCACCGGCACCGGCGGGGAAGGTTAAGAAACCCGCAGCTCCTAAGGATCCCGGTGCAGCGGGTAATAAGTCCAAGCTTCCCCTTTATATAGGGATCGCAGCTGCAGTGATAGCCGTGATAGTTATAGTAGCGGTAGTCCTCGGAGGCAAGGGCGGTTCCGGTTCAAGCGCAGCTGTTGCCGAGATGGACACGACCCAGTTAAATGATGAATTTAATACGGAATATGTAAGCAAGGAAGAAGGATTCGATCTTAAGTTTATGTATCCTGCCGGTATGTACACTGAGGTAACCGAGGAAAAGGGCGACGGAGAAGTGACGATCCATTTCGGCCCCCAGGGTATCGGCATGATAGATACGGATATAATCCTTACAGATTATAAGTGGCCGGACAGCGATACGATCATTATGGATCATGATCAGGCAGCATGTCCCCCCAATAAATTGCAGAAGGGATTTCAGGATAGGATAACCGCTAAGATCAAGGAGCTCATCCCTGATGCAGCCATAGCGGATGAAATATCGACGGATGTATCGGCTGATGATGCGACAAGGTATTCATACAAGTGCACTTTCACATCTGCTGAGAAGGGTAACGGAGCGGTATCCGCTTGGATCGCGGTAAACAGCAAGGGCGAATGCAAACGTGCGATCGTATGCTGCAGGGATACAAGCGAAGATAAAGAAGCCTGCAAGAAGCTGTGCGATACATTTACCGAAAAGTATGCAGGAGAATCCCTGATGGTTCCGGGCTTCAATCCGCCAAAGTCAACCGAGACGGACGGACAGCTTGAAGTCGAAGAGATGCACATGGGAGTCCTTGCTCCCAAGGATCAGTTTAAGAAGTATACCTTGTCGGATGAGCTTGCTCTGAATTATTCGATCTTTATGGACAAAAACGGTGCCAGTGTAATAGTTAACCCCATTGAGACCGACATCGATCTGTCGGGAGACAACAATTACACAAGGGATCAGATCCATGGAATATTTGATGAAATGGCCGCTAAGGGTGTAAACAGCTATTTTACGGATCTGGACAGCAGGATGCTTCTTGATGAATCCTATGACAGCCGTGATACGACGGTTGATTACACGGGTAATTACAGGGATATGATCGGCGGCATTTCATATTGGGAGAGATACCGTATCGGTTATTGGACAGATGTAAGGACCCAGAAGCATTACTTCTATATCCTGATAACTCTTGTACCCGAGAAGAACAGGGATGCATACCAGCAGATCTTCGACAGGTCTCTTGATATGCTCAAGGATATTTAAAAAGAAACCAATTAGGTAACTATTAACAATATACTCAAATATTAAACAGGGGGCAGTTTAAAATGAGCGAAGAAAATTACAACAGCAACGAAGAAACCCAGGCACTGTTTGTGTCAACACAGAAGAAGAAACAGGCCGAGGAAGAAGCAAGGAAGAAGGCTGAGGCCGAGCAGGCAAGACGCGATGCAGCCGAGGCTGAAGTCCGCAGGATGGAACAGGAAGTAGAGGAAAGAAAGCGCAGGGCCGAAGAAGAGCGTCAGGCTCTTGAGGAGGCAGCAAGGGAAGCCGAAGCTGCAAACGCGAGCCAGGTCGATAAGCTTAAGGCTAAAGTCAATACCGCGGTCAACTCGATCGATACTGAAGCCATTAAGACAATGGCCAAGGAGAAGACGGTCCCGGTCGGAAAGTCAAAGGTTCCGCTTTTTGCAGCGATCGGTGCGGCTGTAGTCGTAGTCATACTCGTAGCGGTATTTGTTCTTAAGGGTAAGGGCGGCAGTAAAGCGGCCGATATTGACTACTCGACCCTGGAGTTTAATAAAGAATATACGATAAGCAAGGAAGGAATAGAATCAAAATTCTTTTATCCGGAGGCTTTATACGATCAGGTCACCCCTGATGAGATAGATGAAGGGGCCAGGATCACTTTGACTTCTGAGGCAGGTACGGCACCCGAGATGCAGGTCACCTATTCTCCTCAGGATCTGGAACAGGGCAAATTGGGCTTCATTTCGGCAAAGGATCTTCAGAAAGGCCTTACGGAAAACGCCCAGGCAGTCCTGAAGGATAATGAAACCATGAATATCATCGAGGAACAGACTACCGATATCACCTCCGACAATCCCGGAAAGTATTCTTACAGAAGCACATACAGCTACGGGGAAGGCATATTCGGAGCAGCAAGCTCATGGTTGGTTCTCAATGAAGACGGAAAAACGTTCGTTGTATCATGCTATGTGGAAGAACAAGCTGAGAACGCCGATAATGTGGCCAAGATAAGGGATCTCTTTGAAGCCAAGAATTCGGAAAATGCCTTAAAGGTTCCTGGTGAGAACCCGCCCAAGGAAGCCACAACGGACGGAAGACTTGAGATCGACGCCATGCATATGGGTATCGTAGTACCCAAGGATCAGTTTAAAAAGCTTGGCGAGATAGATGACGGGGTCGTGGCATGGTCTGATGATAACGGTGCCATGTTCATGGTTATGTATGATGATGCCGGTGATATTACATTTGATGACTACGGTGAGAACTTCGATGCATTTAATGAGGCCTTTAAACAGTCTGCCGAGATGAGCCTGAATGCTGTTCTTCCGAGTATAGAGAGCAGGATGTATCTGGGTGACCTGCCGGCTCCCGAAAACAGAACCGGATATTTTGCGGAATATAAGGATATGATAGGCGGTCTTTCTTTCTGGGAAGGTTATCATGCAGGCATGTGGCAGGATACCAGAACAAAGCACTACTATTTCTATTCACTTATTGTTATGGCACCTGAGAAGAATATGGATATATATAAGCAGATGTACACAACAGCCTATGACAGAATGGAAGATATTTAAAAAGGAGAAAAAATATGAGCTATTTACTTACAGCCGTTTTTGAGAACGGATTTTGTGAACTGTATCTTCCCAGCGTGGACAACAAGAAGGTCCCGTTGGAGATCAAGCCTTACATAAGCGGCAGGGATGATGACATCATCCTTCCCGTGGAAGTATGGGACGGTGTATGGACCATGTCCGGTCAGGGTCAGTTCGTTATCCTGCAGAACGAGAAGCCCATCGATTCCGTCACCTTCAGCCAGGGCGTGTTCGTTAACTGCGAATTCCCCGACGGCCAGGTATTTTCAATAACAGTAAAGGAGATCGGTGAAGGGGATACCAATTTTAAGAAGTATCTCTTGGGTTCCGGTACCAAGAAGATAACCATCGGTAAGGACGGATCCAATACCATCTGCTACGCCAACAAGTTCGTATCACCCAAGCATGCCGAGATAAGCATGTCGGGCGACGGGGCTGTGATAAAGGATCTCGGTTCCATGAACGGAACCTTCGTTAACGGAAGGATGATCCAGGGAGAGCAGGCTCTTTCTTTCGGAGATACCATTTATGTTATAGGACTTAAGATAGTATATCTCGGCAATTCACTCGCAGTGAACAATCCGGATGACAACTGCAAGATAAGCAATCTTAAGGAGATAGTCATCACTTCTTCGGGAGCAGGTGAAGAAGAGGAAGCAGAGACTGAAGAGGAGACCTATTTCCTCCGTACTCCCAGGAAGCTTGAGCTGCTTGACACGGAGAAGTTTACCTTGGAGAAGTGTCCTCCCAAGCAGGAATACGAGAAGCAGCCCATGAAGTTTACGGTGGGACCGGCATTTACAATGATCATCCCCATGGCTCTTGGTGCAGCTCTTTCGGGCGGAGAAGGCTTCGGCGGTTTATTCATGGGTCTTGGCGCAGCAGGTATCGGTGCTTTCTGGGCCATAACCTCCAATAAGTATGAGGAAGCCAAGTATCTTAAGACCGAGAAGGACCGTGTCGAGAATTACGAAGCATATGCAGTTAAGATGATGAGCACCATCAAGGACAAGATGCAGTACAATGCAGGCGTTCTTGAGAGAAAGTACCCTTCAGCCCAAGAAGCGGCCGAGCTTGGTATCAAGGCTCTTCCCGGACTCTGGAGCAAGAGCTCCGTTCACGAGGACTTCCTTGATGTGCGTCTCGGTAAGGGTGACATCCCTTCATTCAATGAGATAGAGATACCCAAGGAGCAGCTCATGCAGGAGCATGATCCCCTTAACAATAAGACATCCGAGATCAAGCTTGCGATGTCGATGCTTAAGGATGTTCCCGTATCGATCTCGCTTTACGATAACCGCTTTGTCGGTATCCTCTCATCTGACAGGAACAAGGCCCTTAACCTTGCAAGAGTCGTAACGACCCAGATCGCAAGTGCCCATCCCTATACAGATGTCAGGATGTGTGTGATCTTCCCCATGAAGGAGAGGGATGACTGGAGTTATATGAGGTTCCTTCCCCATGTATGGGCACCCGACGGCAAGCTCCGTCTCATGTGTTGTGATAAGAACAGCGTCGGTGATGTAATGTACTTCTTATCGGGCGTTATCCGTGACCGTATGGACAAGAACGGAAAGTACGCCGGGGAAGATGATAAGGATAAGAAGGTACTTCCTCATTACGTATTTGTTATAGCGGATTATTCGCTTATCGAAGAAGAAGCGATATCCAAGTATCTGTTGAATCCTTCGGAGGATATGGGTATATCCGTTGTTATGCTTGCAGACTCTGCCGACAAGCTTCCGAGCAGCTGCAACGCCATCATTACAGATGACGGGGAAGTGCATAACTTCCTCTCAACGGTAAATGCATTTCCCGAAAGGGACAATGTTACCTTTGATAATCTGTCGCCCCGGATGGCAGAAAGCTTCGCAAGGTCCCTGTCGGGAATCCATCTTCGCGAAATGGGTGTGTCTGCAGGCATACCGGATATGCTTACTTTCCTTGATATGTATAAAACATCCAGGGTCGAGGATCTCGACATCTATCACAGGTGGCTTGAGAACCGTACCTATGAATCCATGAGGGCAATGGTCGGCTACAAGTCAGGCAACCAGCCCCTCTACCTTGATATCCATGAGAAGTATCACGGACCTCACGGTCTTGTTGCAGGTACTACAGGTTCAGGTAAGTCTGAGACCCTGCAGTCCTACATACTTTCACTTGCAATAAATTATCATCCGGATGAAGTGGCCTTTATCCTTATCGATTATAAGGGCGGCGGAATGGCCCAGTCTTTCGAAGGCCTTCCTCATGTATCCGGTGTTATCACCAACCTTGGCGGCAATGCAACAAACAGGGCCCTGCTGTCAATAAACGCTGAGATCAAGCACAGGCAGAAACTCTTTAATGACTTTAAGGTTAAGCACATCGATGCTTATATCGAGCTCTACCGTTCGGGAGTTGCCACAGAGCCCATGCCTCACCTTCTTATAATCGCCGACGAGTTTGCCGAGCTTAAGAAGGAGCAGCCTGAGTTCGTAAGGTCTCTTGTATCCGCAGCCCGTGTAGGACGTTCACTCGGTGTTAACCTTATCCTTGCAACCCAGAAGCCTTCGGGCGTTGTGGATGATGAGATCTGGTCAAACACAAGGTTCCGTCTCTGCCTGCGTGTTGCCGATAAGTCGGATTCAAACGAGATGATCAAGAGGCCCGATGCGGCTTACATCACGGGTACCGGCCGCGGTTACTTCCAGGTAGGTAGTGATGAAATCTTTGAGGAGTTCCAGTCCGGCTGGTCGGGAGCGGCTTATGAGCCCGAGATCGCCTTCTCCGATGAGAAGAACGCCAAAGTCGAGCTTATCAATCTTATAGGTAAGAACGCAGTTCCCAAGAAGAAGGATAAGAACAAGAAGTCCGATAATATCCAGAAGGTTACCCAGCTTGACGCCATCGTTAAGTATGCGGCCAAGATCGCTGAGGAACATGATATAGCATCGGTACGTCAGATATGGCTTCCTGCCCTTAAGAACAGGATCTATCTTGAAGAGCTTAACGCCGAAAAGGCTGAAGGCTATTCACTGCGCATGCCTGTCGGCCTTGCCGATAATCCGGAGATCCAGAGCCAGTATCCCGCATACGTTGACTTCTTATCGGACGGCAACCTTCTTATATGCGGTCCTTCCGGATCGGGTAAGACAACCCTCTTACAGACCATCCTTTACGGTGCTGTAACAGGTTACAAGCCTTCCGAGATAAACGCTTACATACTTGACTTCTCATCACGCACCATGACGGTATTTGCTTCAATGCCTCATATCGGAAGCGTATGCTTCGACGGTGATGATGACAAGCTTAACGATACCTTCGAGTTCTTCACGAACGAGCTTTCCGAGAGGAAGAAGAAGTTCGCCGGAATGGGTATCGGATCCTTCAAGGAATACGTGCAGTTCAACAATGACTGTCCCGCACTTTTCCTTGTTATCGATAACTTTACCGCCTTCTATGAAGGCTACGACAAGTTCGATGATGATCTTGCAGTCATCACAAGAGAGGGCGTAAGCTACGGTATCTACACGATCGTAACTTCCAATAACTCAGGCGATCTTCGCAGCCGCTTAAGGCAGAACTTCAGCACCGGTATCGCCCTTCAGATGCCTGACCGTTTCGAGTACGAGGCAGTTACGGGTGAGCGCACCGAGATCATACCTGAAGGCAAGACACCCGGCCGCGGTCTTATCAAGGCACCGGCAAGCGTTGAGTTCCAGGTAGCCCTTCCCGTCAGGGAGAAGGACGGTCTCTCACAGGCCCAGTCCATCAAGAAGGCACTCGGTTCGGTATCGGTTGACAGGTCCTTAAAGGGCGCCAAGAAGCCCGGCCAGACGATAGATACCTTAAGCATCAAGGAGATCTTAGAGGAGTCAAAGTCACTCGCCCCCAACGTATATGCGGTAGGTAAGTCAATAGACGGCGAGACCACACTTACGCTTGATATGGACGATGAGTACTGCGTAAGTATCGTGGGCCTTGGCAAGACAGGTAAGACCAATCTCCTTAAGGCTATCGCATTGGAAGCTAAGGACAAGGGCGATGAGGTCATCATCTTCGATGGCAAGAATGCGGAGCTGAGTGATTTTGCAAAATCAAATAAGTTCAAGAAATATATAACAGACGCGGAAGGTCTCTTTAATGCAATGCAGGATGAGATCGTTGAAACCTTCGGTGAGCGCAACGGCATCGTGAATGATGCAAGGGATAACGGCAAGTCGGTCGTTGAGGCCCTTAAGGATAAGAAGAGGATCATGATCCTCATTAATGATTACGCTTACTTCATCGAGACCGTTTACTCGGAAGAGTTCGACATGAGCGGCTTCTTCGAGACGGCTCTTGAGAAGGGAAGGGATCACAAGATCCATTTCATCGCGGCAATGACGAGCGATGATGTATCCGACAGCGCAAGGTATCAGGCATCACGTCAGTTCACGTCAATGAATGCGGGCGTAAACTTGGGCGGTATGTTTGACCAGCAGAATGTCCTTCACTGGCAGATGTCATCGGCGGATGCGGTAAGGCAGCTTCCGGCAGGCTTCGGATATGCACTTTCCGAGGACGGAGTACCGGTAAGGATGCTGACACCGCTTGTATAGTCGATCGTCATTAAGGGCGGAGCGTAGCGAAGTGAAGAATCATAATTAGGAGGATAGATCATGAGTAAGATATTCTTAGAGACCAAGGTTCCGGGTATAGCCAAAACCTACGAGTTTTCGGCTGATTCCGTTATGACGGTCGGGACCGTTAAGAGAGCAATGATAGAGCAGATAAGCGCCGTAGAGAACATGACGGTATTTCCGGATCCCGATAAGGTACTGGTGTGCAGTATCGATATGAACGGACTTTTACAGGACAGCGAGACACTTGGAAACATCGGAGTTAAGAGCGGCGGACAGATAATGCTTATCTAAAGCGGAGGTGGAAAATGGCTGATATGACTAATGTCGATGCCGCCAAGCTTCGTCAGTCGGCATCAAGGATCGGAAATCTCGCCAGCGAGTTATCCGGTAATGTAAACAAGATAAACGAAACGCTGAACAACTTATCCAAGAGCTGGGTATCGGAGGCTGCGACCAAGTTTTTACAGAACTGGCGCACCGACGAAGAGGCTCTTAAGGAGATGGTGGATCAGTATAACGAAGTAGCGGATCTGATGACTGAGCTTGCATCTGACTTTGACGCTTCCGAAAACGAAGTTGAAGGCATGGTCGGCAAGCTGAAGATCTGATAAGAAGGAGGCAGTATGGCAGCAGGAAGTGAAACAAAGGTTGACACCGCGTTACTTGCTAACACGGCCGAGAGCTTAAGTCCCCTTATCAAGAATCTTGAGAACATCTTCGAACAGTTCCAGCAGGAGGTCAAGTCCTCAAGGAGCGAGTGGCAGGGAGATGCATCCGATGATATAAGGAATACGGCAGCCCAGTTAAAGTCAAGCTCCGCGGAGATCGTCAAGGTCTTAAACGGATATGTGAGCGGGCTTAAGGAACTTGCCGGAGTCTATGACAAGGGTGAGAGCCAGGCGTCCAATGCGGGAAAGTCACTGAAATTCGGCTCTACGTTTAAGTGAGGTAAGAGATCATGGCAATTAAATTTAATTATCAGCAGACTATTCAGCAGGCCCAGAAGCTTGAGCAGATGGCGTCCGATCTTTCGGGCAAGACCAAGGGTAAGGTCAGCGGCGTTAAGGATACCTTAAACGCAGCCTGGACCGGTAATTCGGGTAAGAATTTCGTTAAGTTCTTATCGGAAGCCGAGTCTGACCTTGATGCCAAGGCCAAGTACTTAAGGGGCGTTGCGGATTATCTTAAGAAGGCAGCCAAGCAGATTAAGGAAGCCGAGGAGGCCGCAGAGGCTTCAGCTAACGGCATTTAAGAAAAGAGGTCAACATGGCAACTAAAAATACTGTAAACATTCAGAGGATGAGATCGTCCATTACTGAGCTTGAGAATATCCAGGCAAACATGCAGAAACAGCTTAAGACCCTTGATGAGACAATGTCCTCCCTTAAGAAGGTATGGACGGGCGAAGCAGCCAATGCTTATCTTAAGTCTTATCAGAAGAACCTTAAGTCTTTCAAGGACATGGAAGGAGCCATTATTTCGGCTATCGATGCACTGGCGGATTCATGCAATGCTTATGAGACGACCGATGCACGTGCGATGGATATAGTTGAGAAGCTCGGTAAGAGGGGCTGATTGGAGGTACTAAATGGCAGATGTTAATTTACAGGTAGATGCGGCCAAGCTAAGATCGCTGGCCGAGTCCGTGGACAAGGTCCAGACAGGACTCAGGGATTCGTGCTACTCGGCCAAGGCCACGATAGACGGACTTAAGAATATCTGGACGGGTGAAGCGGCCAATTCATATCAGACAAGCTTTGCCAAGCTTATGGATGCTTGCAATGAATCCCTTGAAACTCTGGGTAAGATGGTCAATTCGGTTTATGATACGGCTGACAGGTATGACAAGACCTTAAAGACCGTACAGAATGACGTTAAGAACATACCCAAGCTGCCCACAGGGTTTCTGAAGTAAGTTTTGGACTGTATAGAATAAGGGAGAAAATACTATGGCATATAAAATTTCCTACAAGGTTGCGGCCGAGCAGGCCGAGCAGCTTAAGAACATAGCCAAGGACATGGATAATTATGTAAACCAGGTCAACCAGATCGTGGGTAAGCTTGGCAATGATGAACTCCTTCAGTCCGTCAGGAACGATCTTAACAAGTTCAAGAAGCAGCTTGAGGAGGAGAAGACTATCCTTAATCTGGCAAGCTCGGTAATATCCGATGTTATCCAGAGCTTCTCAGGGGTTGAGAAGAAGAGCGTGGGTAAGGTAGATAAGGCAAAAGCACACAACCGCGATTTCTATAAGAGGCCGGTAGCAGTTGCATCGGCAGGAGCCGGTGCGGGCGCAGGCGCAGCAGCGGCATCCCGTGTATCGGTTTCGTCAGGCGGTGGCGGCGGATCGTCGGTTATACAGCAACAGCAGAATATCTCACACTCGACAACGAATTTCAATTTCTCGGGTACTTCGGGATCATCGGGAGCCAGTGCAGCCGCATCGGGCGTATCGGCTGCGACATCCGGGGCTTCAGGTCTTGGCAAAAATATAATGGATACTCTTTCATCCGCTTCGGGAGCCGGGGTGGCTTCGCCCGCGGGCCTGGCAGCAGCAGGTGTTCTTGCGGCGGGAAGTGCAGTGGCCGGCGCTGCGATCCTCAGGGATGTGGATAAAGAAGAAAAAGAAGATGAGTAAATGAAACAGGGGGACGGTTCCTCGGTTCATTTCTGAACCGGGGAACCGTCCCCCCGTTTCAATTTCATAGGAGATAGGATTTATAAACTTTAACCCATTACGATCTCTACAGTATATTCCTTCTTGCCTTTTTCGTAAGGGATAACGTTTCCTAATATTTCCTTCCCGTCAACTGTCATGGTCTTGACACCCTTCTCAACATCTGACGGATTCTTAACATTAATCGTATATGTCGCACCGCGGAACTTACGTGTGATCTTAAAGTCACCGAAGCCGTGAGGTACGCAAGGGTCAACCTGTAAGCCCTTATGGGTTGGATAAACACCTAAGATGTACTGTGAGATATTGCAGAAGGTCCATGCAGCCGTACCGGTAAGCCAGCTGTTCTTGCCCTCACCGGGGATATATGCATCATTACCGGCAACCATCTGGCAGTATACGTAAGGCTCGGTCTTGTGGATCTCGGATATCTCCTCGGTGTATGCGGGACAGGTCTTCTGATAGATCTCGAAGGCACGATCGCCACGTCCGATAACCGTCTCGGCTATTGAAACCCAGGGATTGTTGTGGCAGAAGATACCTGCATTCTCCTTGTATCCCGGCGGATATGATGATATCTCACCAAGCTCTAAGTGATACCTGGTATATGCGGGCTGTAAGATCATTACGCCGTACTTGCAGTCGAGGTGCTCCTTAACGGAATCAAGCGCCTTCTTGGCAAGCCCTTCCTTAACACCTATACCTGCCAGTGAGCAGAAGCCGTTGGATTCGATGAAGATCTTACCTTCTTCACATTCCTTGGAACCGATCTTGTGTGAGTAAGCATCATAAGCACGAACGAACCAGTCACCGTCCCAGCCGTCCTTAAGGACTGCATCATACATTACCTGAACTTCCTTGCGGGCACGTGCGGCTTCTGCATCATCGCCCATAAGTTCAGCCAGCTGAGCGTATTCCTCGCCGTATTTTACAAACATACCTGCGATGAAGACTGATTCTGCAACCGGACCTTCGGAAGGACCGAAGCACTGGAATGATTCTCCGGGATGCTCCGAGAAGCAGTTTAAGTTAAGACAATCGTTCCAGTCGGCACGGCCGATAAGGGGAAGTCCGTGAGGACCCTTGTTATTAACGGTAAAGTCAAACGATCTCTTAAGATGTTCCATAAGGGTGGTCGCCTTGCTCATGTCATTGTCGTAGGGAACCTGCTCCTTAAGTATGGAAGTATCTCCTGTCTCGCGAACGTAAGCGGATACGCCGGCGATGAGCCAGAGGGGATCGTCATTGAAGCCCGAACCTATATCAGAATTGCCCCTCTTGGTAAGAGGCTGGTACTGATGGTAAGCCGATCCGTTCTCGAACTGGGTGGAAGCGATGTCGATGATACGCTCCCTGGCACGCTCGGGAATAAGGTGTACGAATCCCAGAAGATCCTGGTTGCTATCCCTGAAGCCCATTCCCCTTCCGATACCTGATTCGAAATAGGAAGCCGAGCGGGACATATTGAAGGTGACCATACACTGGTACTGGTTCCAGATGTTGACCATACGGTTTACCTTGTCATTGTTGGATTCAAGTGTATAGATGGAAAGAAGGTCGGTCCAGTAATCATTGAGCGCATTGAAGGCCCTGTCTACATCTGCGTCGGTCTTATACTTTCCAAGGAGCTTGTCAGAAGGATCCTTCTTTATAACACCCTTGCTCTGCCACTTGTCATCATCGGGATTCTCGCAGTAGCCGAGAACGAATACGAATGATCTTGTCTCACCGGGCTTAAGGGTTATATTTATCTGGTGTACGCCTACAGGTGCCCAGCCGTGAGCTATAGAACCTGTACATTCGCCCTTTTCGAATACCACTTCGGGATCCGAGTTGTCATGATAAGCGCCAAGGAAAGCGTCCCTTGAAGTGTCGAATCCGTCGATCTCGGTATTTACCGAATAAACAGCATAGTGATTACGGCGCTCACGATATTCGGTCTTATGATATATGGTAGAATCAACGACCTCAACCTCACCCGTTGAGAAGTTGCGCTGGAAGTTCCTCGAATCGTCATCCGCATTCCACAGGCACCACTCAACATATGAGAAGAGCTTAAGTTCCTTGGTGTCATCGGTATTGTTGGTGAGCTTGACCCTGTTTATCTCGCAGGGGTCGCCCATGGGAACGAAGGCAAGGTTCTCGGCCTTAACGCCGTTCTTCTCGGAAGTGAACCTGGTATAGCCCATTCCGTGGCGGCATTCGTAAGAATCAAGCTCGGTCTTGGTGGGCTGCCAGCCTATGTTCCATACGGTATCGCCGTCCTTGATATAGTAGTACTTGCCGTTGGTGTCGGCAGGTACATTATTATAACGGTAGCGGGTGATGCGGAGGAGCTTCGCATCTTTATAGAAGGAATAGCCGCCGCCTGTGTTGCTGATAAGCGTGAAGAAATCGTTGCATCCAAGGTAATTGATCCATGGAAGGGGAGTCTTTGGTGTGGTGATCACGTACTCCCGGTTTGCGTCATCAAAATAGCCGAATTTCATGATCGTATTGTCCTCCTTAATCTCTGAAAGGGAAACTTAAAACAGTTATTGAAAACGTTTAAGTTAAAACGCAAAAAAAATATTGCGCCTGCGAGAATTATACAACATATATAATGGTCAGGCAATAATAAAAATGCAAGAATAATCAATTTTGCACAAAATATACGATAATCGCCTTGAAAAATTGACACATTTGATATATACTGATTGTCGAAAACGATTAAGGAGGTAGCGGATAGTGGTTTCGTTAAAAGACATAGCGGCTGAATGCGGTGTTTCTGTGGCTACGGTCAGCAAGGCGCTTAATGATCTTAACGACGTGGGCCAGGATACCAAGGAGAAGGTCAGGGAAGTCGCAAGAAGGCTTGGATATCTCCCCAATTCATCAGCCAGGACCCTTAAGACCAACAGGAGTTACAATATCGGTGTGCTGTTCGTTGATGAAGCACAGAGCGGGCTGACGCATGACTACTTCGCTCATGTCCTTGACAGCTTCAAGAAGGTTGTTGAAGAGCAGGGATATGACATTACCTTCATCAATTCAACGCACAATCATAACATGACTTATCTGGAACACAGTAAATACAGGGGTGTGGACGGCGTGGTCATTGCCTGTGTTGATTTTTTCGATCCTCAGGTGATGGATCTTATCCGTTCGGATATCCCGGTAGTTACCATAGACCATGTATTTGATTACAGGATAGCGGTCCTGTCGGATAACATCCAGGGAATGCATGATCTGGTTGAATATGTCTGTGACAAGGGTCATAAGAAGGTAGCATATATAGCCGGAGATGATACATCGGTTACCAAGAACCGTGTGGGAAGCTTCTATAGAAGTATGGAGAAGAAGGGGATCGACATTCCCGATGAATATGTTCTCTATTCTTCCTACAGGAATCCGGAACTGGCCTATGACCGTACCAAGAAGCTGCTTGCTCTGAGTGACAGGCCGACATGCATCATGTATTGTGATGATTATTCGGCGCTGGGCGGTATCAATGCCATAAGAGAGGCAGGCCTTAACATACCGGATGATATTTCGATAGTGGGTTACGACGGAAGTTATATAACCCAGATCCTCGAGCCCAAGCTCACAACGCTTAAGCAGGATACGGAACGGATAGGAAGGGTGGCCGCCGAGAAGCTCATTCATCTTATTGAGAATCCCAAGACGACACTTATCCAGAGGATGGTGATCGACGGGAAGCTGTTAGAGGGCGGTTCGGTCGCTGA
>JAILCT010000049.1 GCA_024690425.1 Lachnospiraceae bacterium
TCAGTTCACTCAATTCCCGGTTGATATCCGTTTCATTCGTATACTTTACCGAAAACAGGTTTCCGGTTTTTATTCCTGCGAGTGTCGGAGAACAATTATCTATAATGAGTTTATCTGACACTTATCCTGTACATCCTTCCCCGGTTCTTGGAAAACCATGAGTTAGTCGCCACTAACCTTCTGCCAAAAAAAATCGCCTTTTCTATAAGGCAATATAATCTCCTGTATTCGAGGATTTATTTGGGTTAGCGTTTGCTAACCCAAATAATAACACTGTTTAATCACAATGTCAACAGCATTGTTCAAACCTCTACCATATAAATATTGTTATGCCGGCTTTCTTGCTACACAGTGCAGCCTGAAGAATCCCCTCTTTTCTCCGCTCTCCAGTATAAGACCGGCACGCTCGCACAGCCTGCTCACTTCATCAACGCTGTATACATGCACATCTCCGTGACCAAACAAGTTTATCACAGGCATTTCTATATGGTTCATGAACCACCTTACAGGAGCTGTTTTTGCCGTCATGTCGCGCAGTATCAGCCTTCCTCCCGGGCGAAGAACTCTGTATACGCTGTTGAAGAAATTCTGTACATTAGGATAATGATGAAAGCTCTGGCAGCATATGACGGCATCATAGGTTTCATCTTCAAAAGGCAGGTTTTCGCAGTCACCCACAACCAGATTGACATCCTTCATATTCTTAGCCCTTGCCACTTCTATCATCTCAGGTGTAAGATCTATGCCTGTATAATGCTTATCCGGATATTTCTCGTGTAACAGTGTAAGCATCGGGGCCGGCCCGCATCCGCAATCGAGAAGGTCCGTAAAAGACTCTTTCTCGAGCTCACTGAGAACATCGGGGTAATCCTTTTTACACATCTTATATACTCCGCCCCTGTCCGTCTCATAGACCCTGGCAGCCCTGGCAAATTCCTTAACCGATAATTCCTTATATTCATTGTCTGTCATTCCATTATCCTTTCATCCTCGTCATACTGTTAAGCCCCAAAGCCACTGTGGAACCGTTATGCAGCATGGCAGATGTTGCGGGGGGCATGACCCCGGCTATACCCAGTCCTATGAGTGCTGTGTTAAAGCCCACTATAGTCCTGTAGTTAAACCTTATCCTCTTCATCAAAAGGGTGCTAATCTCCCTTAGGATGACAATGCTTTCAAGGTTGTCGGAGCCTATCGTGATATCCGCTATCTGTCTTGCTATTTCTGCTCCGTCGCTTATTGCAATACCGGCATCCGAAGCTGACAGCGCCGGAGAATCATTGATACCGTCACCAACCATGATCACACGGTGTCCTTCGACCTTGGCCCTTTCCACATATCCAGCCTTATCTTCGGGAAGAACCTCTGCATAGTATTCGGTGATCCCGGCCTGCGAAGCTATCTTGGAAGCCGTTCTCTCACTGTCACCGGTCATCATCACTATATGCTCAAATCCCTGCTCACGAAGCCGCTCTACAACTTCACGGGTTTCCTTTCGCATGGGATCCTCTATAAGGATGCATGCCGAAAGCTTACCGTTCTTGGCAAAGTAAAGATGCAAGTACCCATCCGGCAGGGAATCAAACTCGTCCTTTTTATCATCTGCTATGGTCACGCCTTCATCCTCAAATACAAAATGATAGCTTCCGATAACAGCTCTTTCCCCGTTGATTTCAGAAGCGATACCATGCGCTACTATATACTCTACATTTGTATGGAGTTCATCATGCATCAGTCCCTTGTTAAGAGCACAGTCAACAACAGCCCTTGCCACCGAGTGCGGGAAATGTTCCTCAAGGCATGCGGCCTGTCTTAACAGTTCGTCCTCCGGTTCATCACAAAAAGAAACAACCCTGACAACCGTCGGCTGGGCCTTCGTGATGGTTCCGGTTTTATCAAACACTATCGTATCTGCATCGGCTACGGCTTCAAGAAACTTACCTCCCTTGACGGTTATGTTGTATTCCGATGCTTCCTTTATTGCCGACAGTACAGATATTGGCATTGCCATTTTAAGTGCACATGAATAATCCACCATAAGCACGGATACTGCCTTGGTAACATTACGGCTTATGGCCCAGGTCAGTCCTGCTGCAAGAAGTGTATACGGAACCAGTTTATCAGCCAGTCTTTCGGCCTTACTCTCAAGCGATGATTTAAGCTTTTCAGATTCCTCGATCATTTTCACGATCTTATCAAACCGTCCGCATCCTTCCGTCTGGGTCACTCGGATAGTCAGGTCGCCTTCTTCAACCACCGTACCTGCAAACACGCTCATACATGTCTCTTTTCGTACTGCCGCCGATTCACCCGTCATGGACGCCTGGTTTACCATGGCTTCTCCCTTGATCACCTCACCGTCAAAGGGGATCATGTTTCCCATTCTTACAATGACCCTGTCGCCGCATTCAATCCTTGATGAGTCGGTCTGTACTTCTCCGTCATCCGTAAGAAGCCACACCTTATCGATATTGAGCGACATCCTTCTTGCAAGATCATCCACCGAACGTTTATGTGTCCACTCTTCCAGCGTATCTCCGATCTTAAGAAGGAACATTACATTCGAGGCTGTATTGTAATCTCCTGTCAGCACTGCCGCGGTAATGGCCATGGCATCAAGCATCTCTACCTGCAGACGCCTGTTCTTAAGTGTCTTAAGGCCCCGAATGATGTATCCGAACGTTTTGACAGTGTCAAATATCCTCCTTATCGAAAAAGGAAGGATAATACGCTTGGCATAATGCAGGATCACAGTCGTCACTATCTTATCGTAATACTTTGCCGAAAGCTCCCTTCCGGAACTTTCAAAAACACGGTCCGGCACCTGTATATCATCAAACGAGAATGCTCTTATTATCTTAAGGATCCGGTCCCTGTCACAGGCAAAATACACCACCGCATCAGCGGTACGTTCATACACGCGTACCTCGCCCACCTCATCATGTGTCTTAAGATAGTATTCGAGGGTATCCGCTTCCTTAAAGCTTAACCGCTTCATGGGAAGATGTATACGGATCCTGTTTTTTATTTCATGCTTTATTGTAAACTTCATTCCTGTGCATCTTCTTCCTTTTTGGATCTTTTCTCATTGATATCCTTCGCTTCTTCGTAGATATCGGTACAATTCTCCTGAAGAGTTGTAACCTGGTCAAGGACAGAATCCTTTATCCTCAATACCCCTGCCGTGCAATGTGAATAAACCTTTTTGGCATCCTTGGAAGATAACAGCTTGATCCCTTCAAGTCCAAACAGAGTGCCCAGAGCAAATAATCCTATTCCTTTCAGCTTCATAATGATGATCTCCTTCTTGATTTTTAATCGTTAGTTAATGCTAACCATATCTGAAAAAAATATATTTGTTCGTTCATTCAGCCGTTCGATGTGGTTAGATTGGGCTAACTGTAGTATATTATAGAATATCATTCATTAATTTTCAAGTGCCGTGTCGTGTTATCATTGCCTTCATCACCTGTATATCCTTACTCTGCAGTTAAGCTTACCCTTCTTACTCAAGCTCAGCTCCTCTGAGTATTCGAACTTGCCCTTGCCACGTACGGATACCTTATCGCCTGCGCTTAACTGCTTTGCGTTCTCACTGCAGCTTCTTCCGTTCAGAAAAACAAGTCCTTCGGGAAAAAGTCCAAGCGCTTCCTGTCTTGACAGGTTATATACCCTTGCCACAACGGCATCAATTCTCAGCGAAGATACCTGTATGACTTTATCCTCCATATCAGGCGCGGTTATTTCATCGATATTATCCGCTGTTTCGGTTTTTACGGATGTATGCTTCACCCTCGTAAGGTTATCAATAATGAACTGTGCTATATTGTCCTTACAAAAAACGCAGGCTTCCTTGTCCTTTACAAAAATATCTCCCAGCATCTCGCGTTTAATGCCAAGGTTCATCAGGGCTCCGAGAAAATCTCTGTGGTTAAGGTCATCAGCGAATTTACTTGCCAGAGGCCTTATGGCCAGGGCCGTTATAGGGAATTCCTGCACGTAGCCCAGTTCATCTTCGCTTCCAAAGCGTATGATCCTGCGTTCGGCCAGATCACACCCTCCGAATAACTTAGGATGAGCATATTTAAGCTCGGATTCATTTTCATAATATACTGCAAGCTCTGCAACAGACATGAAGTCGGTAAATGTATACTGTCCGCTGCTATAACTTCTTTCTGCCAGTTCCCGCATTCTCTGTATCTCATCCATAGGTATATCCGCCTCACAGCCTTCTGTTTCTTCTCAAATAAAAATATGCGCAGATGTATATTATAAATATCCACGCCTGCGCATATTTTACCATATCTGATTTTCAGGAACAAGGCAGCCTATCTGACCTCCCACATTGTACCCATGTTCCTGAATCCCCCTTCCGGCATGCAGGAGGCACAGGCCTTACCGCCTCCGCCTGTGCCGCATCCCGTGCAGCCGTCGCAGGAATGTCCCTGACTGCATGTTTCCGTAAACTCGATCCTCTTTATGACGCCGGTTTGCTCGAGGAATTCTATGTCCCTCTTCACTTTTTCGACCGACGTGCCAAGGTCCATGGCGAGCATTTCAAGGGTTCGTGATCTTCCGTCTTTTAATAATCTTATCAATTCTTCCATTTTCTTTACCAGATAAGCAGGCCTATGCGATATGCGATACCTGCTATGACAAGTGCCATACCCGTATAGTAAAGTGCTATCCTTGCTGTCCACTTCGCGGAATGCGTTTCCTGATATGTGGCTGCAAGGGCAACAATACAGGGCATATTGAAGGTCATTGCAAAAACCAGGGCAAGAGCTTCGGGCTTTGGTACATTTGCGACAAGCAATTCATTTATATTTTCTGCTGCAGCGCCGCTTACGACTGAACCCACCGATATGGTTCCGGAACCTGTAAAGATCGTACTGAGCACACCGAGAGCTCCTTCCTTACCAAGGCTTGATGCGATAAAGGCCATAAAGGTCTGCCATCCCATGCCGAAGAATCTGGTGACAGGTTCTATAAAATGTCCGACCTTATAAAGTATGCTTGCGGTAATATCTCCGGATGATGTATAGGACAGGAGCCAGAATGCAAGGGCAACTATAAGTACTACCTTCAACGCTCTTATAAAAGTATCCTTCGTGCGGCCGAATACATATCTTAAAAGAGCACCCCACTTGGGCTTATGATAAGGAGGAAGCTCCATTATCATTCCGTACCTGTCTTCCGTCTTAACAAGCTTGCCGCCGAATATCTTGGCAGTTATCCACATATGAAGGATCATCACAAGCAGGATCACGCATATGATCACAGGCATCCAGGCTCCGAAAAAGAGGGTTGAGAGCATTGGGATAACTGCCCATGCAGCTCCACATGGAACCGCCCATGCAAGTGCGATCGTGAGTACCTTCTGCCCCCAGTTGTCGATAACTCTTGTACCGGCAGCGCCGCCCATTGTACATCCAAAACTGATAAGAAACGGCATGACTGATTTTCCCTGCAATCCGAACCTGGCCATTGTATTGTCAAACACATATGAGATACGTGCCATCACACCTATTTCCTCAAGCAGGCCGAATACAAGTGTTACACCGAATACGAATCCGAGCATCTGTACAATAAATGACACAGATCTAAGCAGCACATCGCAGATAAGTGCAGCAATGAATGCAGGGCATCCTGCGGACAGCATGGCTTCATTAAGCGGATCCGGGATCGCTGCGATAAGCTGGCCTACTCCCATAAGCGGAAGGGCAGGTATAAAGGATGCGATAAGTCCAAAGATTATGATCAATACAACTACGGGCTTGCCCCATATATGATGAGTGATAAGCCTGTCGAATTTGCCAAGCGAGACCCTGGACTCTTGATTTTTTACCGTACCTGCGAGGAGTTCATCGATCCACTCGAACTTGCACTCTCCGGTGAGAACTACACCTTTGTCAACCATGGAGAGTGATTCATCCAGGGCTTTAACGCTCTCTCCCGTAAGTGCCGTCCTGATCTTTGCAATAACAGGTGCATCTGCCTCAATAGCCTTGGTTGCCAGCCATGTTTTGGAGTATCCCGGGATCACATTATCCGGTATGAGTGCCTTGATCCTGTCATAGGCTTCTATCCTGCTATACAGTTTTTCAAGATCCTCCGGATTCAATACGGTCTTTTCACTTACTGCACGTTCAAGCGTCTTATAGAAAACATCATAGGATTTGGTGTCGGGAGCAGAAAAAGATACGACGGGAATACCCAGTTTCTTCTCAAGTTCTTTTGCATCAACAAACTTTCCCTGTTCTTTAGCCACATCACTCATGTTAAGAACAAGGAAACAGGGAACCGTGATCCCTGCGTAATCAGCCAGCATATACAGGCTTCTTTCAAGCTGGGAACTGTCAGCCAGTATACATACCACATCAGCCTTCCCCGATGCGATATAGTCTCGTGTTATCATCTCTTCATCGGAATTTGCAGAAAGGCTGTAGGTTCCCGGAAGGTCGGCTACCAGATACTTTCTTCCGCCATGCTCGAAATTGCCTTCCTTCTTTTCAACCGTCTTACCCGGCCAGTTGCCCACGTGCTGTTTCATTCCGGTAAGAGCATTGAAAAGTGTTGATTTTCCCGAATTTGGCTGGCCAAGCAGCGCTATCACTGTTTCACTCATGTCGCTCATGCTGTTTTTCCTCCTATCTCAACCCCGATCATTTCGCATTCAGATCTGTTAAGTGCGATCATGGTGTCCCTCGAATATACCAGAAGCGGTCTGTTCTTTTCATTCTTGATCACCGTCACCGTACTTCCCGGCGTCAGGCCTATCGACGTGATCCTGCTCATAAAACGCTGATCACCGCCAAGGCTTCTGATGACTGCCACCGAATCCTTCCCAAGTTCTGATAGTTTTTTCATAGTTACCTCCTTATGTTCGATAATTACAATCATTCAGGTTAGCTTACGCTAACCTATAAGCAAAAAAATATTGCTTCACTTACTTCTCCTCATACGAAAGCATTGTATAACCCGATGATGCGATCACACCTGCAAGATCTCTCTCTGTTTCCTCATGCTTGGAATATAGCCTTACCTCTTTATTGGCAAGGTCTGCCGTTGCCCATCTTCCTTCCGTCTTATTTAAGGCATTCTCAACCCTGCGTGCACAGTTACTGCAATGCATGCCGTCTACATGAAGGATATATTTATACGGATAATTGGCAATGTTTTTATCCATGACCTTAACCTTCTTCTCGGGCGGAGTCTTGCTGCCGCAGCATGAAGAGCCGAACCGGATCCTTCTTACCGTTCCGTATACGGCTGCTGCCAGAATAAGTATAAGCGCTGTGACTATGATAATATTTCCCATATACCACCTCTCAGATCCCAAAATAATGGTTAGTGTCAGCTAACCGTAGCATATTATAAAACATTGTTCATAGATTTTCAAGTGCATGTGACTGATAATATTAACACCCAAAGAGGGCTGATGCTTTTACCATCCTGTCTGCTATCTTCACCCCGAAGGGACATCTGCTCTCACAGCTCTTACATCCTATGCATTCAGCTGCCGTGTGCTTAAGTGCCCTATAGTGCTCAGTAACACTCTGCGGAACCTTTTCCTGTACAGTAGCCAGATCATAGAATTTATTCACCATTGCGATATCGATATCCTTGGGGCAAGGCTTGCAGTGACCACAGTAGGTACATTGCCCCATATAGGAATGCAATGGAGCGTGTGCAATGACCGAAGCATAATCCTTCTCATCTTCTGAAGCATATTCATGTGAAACAGCCGCATCAACCTGTTCTTTCGTATCATATCCGCACAGGATCGAGGATACTCCGGGGCGGGTCAATGCATAGTGGATCAGCTGGACCGGTGTAAAGGCCACTCCGAAAGGCGATCTGTCCTTATCAAGAAGAGCTCCTCCGAAAAATCCTTTCATAACAGTAAGTCCGACATTTTCCTCTTCGCACATCTGATATAATCGTGCTCTTTCCGGATCTATTCCCGACAGCTGTTCATTATCGTAACCGTCGAACATCGATTCCAGTTCCTCAGTTGCCGGTCTCATGTCAAAAGCCGGATTTATACTGAACAGGATCATCTCGATAAAGCCGGTCTTAACCGCAAGCTTCCCGATAACCGGATTGTGAGTGCTGAGACCGATATGTTTTATGATTCCTTCATCGTGAAGCCTGTGTACATAATCTATGAACTCACCGTTCATGGCATTATTCCAGTCCTCCATGGAGTCGATATAATGGATCATTCCAAGGTCTATATGATCTGTTCGAAGTCTCGAAAGAAGATCTTCAAAGGCAGGGCGCACATATTTCAAGTCCCTTGTCCTTACATACTGACCATTCTGATATGTGGAACCGATGTGTCCCTGTACATACCACGAATCACGGTTCCCTTCCATTGCCCTGCCTATTATATCCCTTGACTTGGGATCCGGCATCCAGCAGTCGACTATATTTATACCCTTTGAGGATGCATATTTGAGAAGTTCTACTGATTCCTGTTCATCATGTCTTTCAAGCCATTCACCGCCGAAGCCTATCTCGCTTACCCTTAAGCCGGTCTTTCCCAATACCCTGTAATTCATGATATACCTCCGTATTTTTCACGTAAATGATACGCCTTTGCAACTAATCCCTTATATTGAGTATTATAACAGATGACAGGATCATAAGGATACCAAGACATGAAAGAATTGTTAAGGGTTCCTTAAATATGAGAACTCCAAACAATGTAGCTACCATAGGCTCGATCGTGGCCAGTATTCCGGCCTTGCTTGCCTCTACCGACGAAAGCCCCAGAGTATATGCCAGAAAAGGGATCACCGCAGTAATAAAAGCAGTCAGGATGCAGAATAATATCAATACTGCCAAATGATCCGAAGCCGCAAATCTTCCAAACATTTCTCCCGGCCGGCATATTATCAGAGAGCCGATCGCCGCAAACAGGAATGTATATGCCGTAACCGTGTATGACGAATAACGCTTAAGGGCTATGGTCCCAAGAATACTGTATAATCCATAGCCGATCCCGGAGCCAAGTCCGACAAGCAATCCCGTCAAAGTCATTCCGCCTCCCGAAATCCCGGAGATCAGCACGCAGCCTCCAAAGGCAGCGGCAAGTGCTAACAGCTTCCTTCCCGTCAGCTTCTCATGAAAGAAGATGACCGACATTAACATGATCCAGATGGGAGAAGTGTACAGAAGGATAGCCGCCGTTGAAAGCGACATCATATTTATAGCCGTAAAATAGCATACGGTAAAAAACAATATGCTACCAAAACCGAGTCCCAGAAAAAGCGGGATATCCCGAAGTGATATCTTAAATCCGGACCGTTCCTTTATAAACAATATAAGCAAAAAGGCCAGCGCCGCCAGGGTTACACGTATTGAAACGATCTGGATAGAGTCGAAGCCCTCATCACCGAGCTTTCTTACAAAAAGGCCCATGCTCCCCCAGAAACATCCGGCCAGTATTATCAGCAATGTTCCGATCTTTCTATTTTCCGTCTTCATGTGATGGTTCTCCGATCCCGGATCTGTATTT
>JAILCT010000120.1 GCA_024690425.1 Lachnospiraceae bacterium
ATTTGCCGGCAGGATATCCGAAGAGAAGGACTGGGATCTGGTACCTGTACTTGTAAAGGCCGTAAAAGAAGCAGGCGTTGATTTCAAGGTTGCACTTGTTCTGTCCGTATATGAGGAACAGGATGAGGGGATAGCCGAGAGGATACGTAAGGGAATCGTGGATACGATAGGCCGCGACAGGTTTATTTATATGCAGGACCTTAATCAGCAGCAGATAGCGGATTATTATTATATGGTCGACGTATTCGTGATGTCTTCAATGTTTGAATCCTTCGGTAAGGCAGCGGTAGAAGCCATGAGCAGAAGATGCTCGGTCCTTTCAACCGATGTCGGAGGACTTCCGGAAGTTATAGGCAAGAAGGAGAACCTTTATACCAAGAATGATATCTCAAGATTTACTGCAAGGATAAAGAAGCTGAGTGAAGACAGGGAAGAACTGGATAGGGACAGGGAGTTTTTCTACAACAGATACAGAAACCTCTATACAACGGAGAACCATGTTGTAAGACATGTAGAGGTCTACAGGAGGATATTAAATGGAAATACAGACTAACAGACTGGACAGGGGATTTTACCGATACCAGGATGAATTCGAGGAAGCTGCTCTCAGGGTTCTTCGATCCGGCTGGTATATCATGGGTAAAGAGCTTGCTGATTTCGAAGAACGATTTGCGGATTATGTCGGAGCCAAGTACTGTGTGGGGCTTGGGAACGGACTTGATGCCCTGTGGATGGCCTTCAGGATACTGGGTATAGGAAAGGGCGATGAGGTGATCGTCCAGGGCAATACCTACATAGCAAGTGTGATGGGTATCACCATAAACGGTGCTACTCCCGTCTTTGTGGAGCCTGATGAATACTTCAATATCGATGCATCGAAGATAGAAGAAAAGATAACGGATAAAACAAAGGCTGTACTTGTCGTTCACCTCTACGGCCAGGCTTCGCAGATGGATAAGGTTGTCGATATATGTAAAAGACATGATCTTCGCCTTGTTGAGGACTGCGCACAGTCACATGGCTCTGCCTACATGGGGAAGGTTACAGGTACATTCGGTGATATAGGATGCTTTTCATTTTATCCCAGCAAGAATATCGGTGCTTTCGGGGACGGAGGAGCCATAGTCACGGATGATGAGGAGATAGCAAAAAACATGCGTATCTACCGCAATTACGGAAGTGAGAAAAGGTACTACAATATGGTCGTAGGTACCAATTCGAGGCTTGATGAGATACAGGCGGCTCTTCTTAAGGTTAGGCTGTCTCATGCCGTGGAATCAAATAAAGAGAAGCAGGATATAGCTTCAGAATATGACAGAAGACTTAACAATCCCCTGATAATCCTTCCGCGGGTACGGGAAGGAGCCGACCACATTTACCACCAGTATGTTATACGATGCAGCAGACGTGATGAACTTGTGCCTTATCTTAAGGATAAGGGGATATCGACTATAATCCATTATCCCATACCACCCCATCTTGCCCAGGCTTATGAATACCTCGGACATAAGAAGGGTGACCTTCCGATCACGGAGAGATGTGCGGATGAGGTCCTGAGCATTCCCATGTATAATGGGATGACCAGGGAGGAGATCGACTACACGATAGATGTATTAAACGGATTTTGCTGACCCGGAGGATGTGAATGAGTAAGATATCAATAGTTGTACCTGTGTATTACAATTCGGACACGTTGATGCTCCTGTATGAGGATATGAAGGAGAAGATCCTCGGCAGGATCGGTGAATATGAAATTGTTTTTGTGGATGACGGATCGGGCGATGATTCGTGGGAGGTCATGAACAGTATCCGTGAAATGGACGAAAATGTCCAGTGCGTTAAGCTGTCAAGGAATTTTGGCGAACATGCTGCTATACTGGCGGGACTGCATGTATGTACCGGTGATTGCGCTGTTACCAAACAGGCCGACCTGCAGGAGGACTCCGAGCTCATATTGGATATGTATGAGAGCTGGAAGAGGGGCAACAAGGTCGTTATAGCTGTAAGGGCACAGAGAGATGACTCTGCTGTAAAGAAGTTTTTTGCCAATATGTATTATGCGATCGTAAGAAAATGCATAGATAAGAACATGCCCGAGGGAGGATTCGACTGCTATCTTCTTGACAGGCAGGTAATAGGTGTGCTGGAAATGCTTGATGAAAAGAATTCGGCTCTTACCCTTCAGGTATTATGGGTTGGATTTAAGTCGGATAAGATATATTTTCACAGGAAAGACAGGGAGATAGGCGAATCGAGGTGGACACTGAGCAAGAAGTTTAAACTTGTGATGGACTCCATGATGAGTTTTTCTTATTTCCCGATAAAGTTCATGTCGGGAGTCGGAGCGGTATGTGCGGTCATTTCCTTTTTCTGGATAATAGAAGTAATCCTTGAGAGACTTCTTATCGGAACACCCATTGACGGATGGGCATCACTTATGTGTCTTATACTTTTTTCGACAGGCACCATCCTTCTCATGCTGGGGATACTTGGCGAATATCTATGGAGGACCTTTGATGCAAGCCGGAACCGGCCTCCTTTTATTATCGATACGATACAGGCAGCAACGGGAAGAGAGGAAAGATCAGCTGCCCCGGATACGGCAAAAGAACAGGTATGAAGAAAGAGAGTCTGTTTTCAAGCTTTATAAAATACTTTTACGGTAACTTCGTGGTACTTCTTCTGGGATTTATACAGCTCCCGCTTACTACCCGCATTCTTGAGACTTCGGAATACGGTAAGACGACCATGTACACAACGGCGGTTACCGTAATTTACATTTTTGCGATCCTGGGTCTTGACCAGGCATATATCAGATATTTTTACAAGGAGGGAGTCAACAGGAAGACTCTCTTTGTCCAGTGTCTTGTCCCACCGCTTGTACTCATAATCATATTGACATTTATCTATTATATTTTTTCGGATACTTTTAATGTCTTTCTGTTTGGTGAGAGCGGTTTGAGCGTTATAATACCGGTCGTGGTCTATACGGTGACATCGGTTTTTGAACGCTTTCTTTTTCTTAACATAAGGATGGATCAGAACGGGGTGCTGTATTCCAATCTCAACATCTTATCCAAGGTTTTAAACGTTTCCTTTATAATCCTCTTTGCCGGTCTCATGGGGAGTGACTTTCGTGTGGTAATGTATGCCATGTCGGGATCGCTTTTTACGGTTACCCTTATAACAGGGATAAGGTATCTCTTTGTTACACGCAAGGATAAAGCGACTGCTCATGATGTAAGCGAAAGTGAGCTGCTAAGGTATGGTATTCCATTTATTCCCATGCTCCTTATGGAGTGGCTACTTTCGTCAATGGACAAGTGGTCAATAAAGATCTTCAACGATTTTTCCGAGACCGGGATATACGGATCTGCCATGCAGATAATGACGATAATACTGACTGTAAAGATCACCTTTGTGGCTTTCTGGTCTCCGGTTGCGATGGAGAAGTATGAAAACCGCCCGCAGGAGGAGTGCAGAACCTTTTTTGCGGATATGTTCGACAGGGTTCAGTTCCTCTGTATGTGTGCGGCCTTCCTGCTTACGATATTTAGAGGAGTTATAGTACTTATACTCGGCAGGGATTACAGGCAGGCGATCACGATAATCCCATTTCTGACCCTTATGCCCATACTCAGTATACTTTTTGAGATGACCGGACAGGGTGTTAAGTTTACCGGAAAGATCAGGTACTTTAACTATGCATCGCTTGTGGCAATAATCTGCAACCTCATCGGAAATACGATGCTGGTACCAAGATTCAAAGGAGTTGGTGCTGCCCTGGCAACGGCCGTCACCTATCTGGTCTATTTTGTGATAGGTACATATTTTGCGGTAAGATGTTATCCGGTCAGATACAGGATGAAGGAGTTTGCAGTTTCCATGGTGCTCTACTGTGCCTATGCCGCATATGCGACCATTACAGAGGACCAGATAATATCAGCTCTTGTCGGGACAGTACTTCTTGCTGTATGCTGTTTTGTGAATCTTAACACACTGAAGCAGCTTGCTGCGTATCTTGTTGGATTTATAAAAAAACTGTCGGTTAAACGGAGATAGACCATGCGCTATATTGCCATTGTGGGTATTGCCCTTGTCGCAGGATTTCTGATCCGGAAAAAAAATAAATACAGAAACCATATCCTGTTTGCCGCAGGCATCCTTATGGTCCTTATGAGTGCACTTTACAACATAAGGACACTTGGAAAGCTTCTTGAATTTGTCCGCCCGCTGAATCAGGCTTTTTACCAGGACAGGTTTCTTGACAGCGGAAGTTATCCCGACAGCCTTCTTATGACTCTGCTTGATGGGAAAACGGTTTATGTAAAGGATGATGCATACATGATAGATGAAGCAGAGGCGCATGGAAAGAACTTCAACTATGCTCTTTATCATGCAAGGAATGAGTATTATCTTCTCGAATATCTTAACACAAAGCTCGTTAAAGACTCTTCCATGAATGATGACTTTCTTCCGGAGGAGAGAGTCGGAAGTGATTTTGAAGCACTCGGGCAGATAAATGATATGCTAAGATACTGCTTTATGTATGGAGACCTTCCTTTTGAGTCAGCCAACTATTTTTCTTATTACTGGTATTATTATGAGCATCTTGATGAGATAAGGGCATATCTGTGTAAGGAAACGGACCGAAAAGGTGAGACGGTCTTTACATCAGATGAGCTTGTCATGTTCTGGAATGTTTATGAGGACAGGGAGGAAGAGGACCTCTATATAATGACCAAAGATTATTATGACAGCAAGGTCAGGGGAGAAAAGGAGTAGGTAAGGGATGAGTGAAATGATAACCTCCTATCTGGCAAATATGAGTATGGGATTCTTTATGGATCAGCTGGCAGTAACACTCATACTCTTCATATTTGGATTTATGCTGAACAACTGTCTGTGCAGGGGGAAAGTGAATACACTTGAAATACTTCTGGCATTTCCGACAGGCCTGTCCGTTTATTCGCTGGTTTCCTTCCTGATTCTTATACTTGACCTGCCCTTTAACAGGGTAAGCGTTACGGGTATATGTTCGTTGATCGCAGTGATATGTGTGCTGCTGACAGACCGTTTGGGGGCTACTGCATACACAGGGGGATTACCGGGAAAAAAGATTGCCATATATTTGATAACAGTGTTATGTATCGCTGTTATTTCAACCTCAGGTCTGCTTTCCGTAAGCGTGTCCAATGATTCTCTGTATTATTACTGGATGTATCCGCGGGCAATGGTTGAATATGAGCATTTAAGGCCGCAGTTTGATGTATTTCTTACAGATGTCGGCCAGACAGGTGCCATACTGAATACACTTCCTTTTATGTACGGATTTAATGAGAACTTCGGTATCCAGACTTTTTTCGGGATAAATACTCTCCTGACGGTTATATATGCCCTGTATAAAAATGCCTGTGCAAGGCTTGAGAAGAAACCGGCCATTATCTCAACACTTATCCTGTCAGCCCTTCTTATCTGTACACAACCTTTTGTCATCATGCTTAAGTGGACGATGTCAAACGGATATTTCATGTGCTTTATGTTCATGGCCGTATATACCGCCTGTGAGTACGGAAGATCTGATAGAATGGACATATCGGACGGAGGCGTGAGAGGCAGGCTTATTATCGCAGGCATCCTTATGACCCAGATGTCCATGCTGAGGATGGAAGGAATAATGATAGCTCTCATTCTTGTCCTTTGTTTTGTGCCTCTTGAATATAAGAACACGGAACTGGCAGCAGCTTTTCTTATGCCCATGTTTATATGCTCACTTGCCTATAGTATCAGGATATTTATTATATTCAGGGTTGATGCGCCGTATACATTCCTTACTCCGAAGAAGGCATTTATCCAGCTTTCGTCCATAGCTCTTGTGGCTGTATATGTACTGCTTATCAGAGGACGCAGGGCTGACTTTGCGGGCAGGCATATAAAACTCCTGCTTCCGCTTGCCCTTATCGGAGTTAACGGGATACTCTTTTTTATGAACAAGACACTTTACCTTGAAAATGTTTCCGCATTTATAAAGAACATTTCGGGCAGGAGCGGATGGGGCCTCTTCCCAATGTACCTGATAGCCTGTTATGTACTTGTCTTTATCGTAGGTGCCAAAGAGGGGGATCATAAACCTGAGATAACATTCTGGGATATGTGCTTTATATGCTATTTCCTGGCATCGCTTGCAGTGTGCTTCGCAAGAGAAGATGCATTGAGAGAGAGCATAGGTGATTCGGGGAACAGGGTCCTTATGCAGGGAACCCTTCTGGCTTTCTTCGCCGCTGCAGACCATATCACAGGCCTTATCCTACCTCCTCTTATAGAGGATGCCGCAGGGAATTGAAGTCTTTTCAAAATCACCTGAATTTATATATTCAAGCAGATAACCGCTTATCTCATTTTCGTTGGGAGCAGGATCTGATTCCACATCACCGCAGGCCAGATAACTTCCGTATTCTTCGTTCAGCACAAGGATCATATCGGGATATCTTCCGGGGTTAAGTTCATAGTATGGCTTAAGCCGCTTGCTGTTAAAAGGGGTACGCCATGTTGTGGGTGCTCCGGCTCTCAGATCGGTACACATATACCCCCAGGGAAGAAGCTTGGTTATGAAGATGTTGCCCACACTCTTTGATTCAAGTTCCATTGAATTGGGATACATCTGAGGATAGTTAAGTTCGCTGCTCATGCAGTATTTTTTGATCGTTGAATATACAACATTGTATGCAACGTAGTGGTCCGCTGTTGTATACAGTCCCTTTGCAGGGCCTTCGGATATCCTGAAGTTAAGCATCTGCAGGGGAGCATCCCTGTAGACGTTGACAAGACGGAGTTCCATGGTCTGGATAAGGGTTACGCATATGACAGCAGTCAGGGCTACGGTGTATCCTATCCTGAATGAATCAAGCTCCATGATAAAGTTATCGATCGCTATTATGCAGCCTATAGCCGTTATGAAATGCCCCATTGAAAGGACATAGAGATAACCGTTTGACGAATAGCTGTATGTAAGGGACATGATCATACCGCCAAGGATAAAGGTATTTAGTATCTTAAGGTCCGGCTTCCGGCTTATAAAGAAAAGGGGGAGGGCGTACAGGCAGAGGGCGGTATGGATATATCCCGTATGTCCGAGTGACAGTACAAAGAATACGGCAAACAGGACCGTATCAAGCGAAAAGATCATAAGCCTCACAGTCCTGCCCGGCCGCTGCTTTATAAAGAATGAGACTGCCGTCAGGACAATAAGGACATAAGAGGCATATGCTCCGTACCCATAGACTTCATTTATCCCGATAAAGAACTTCTTAATGGGATATATAAGGGATGTAGTGTGTTCTTCATCGGTAAGCACATAGGGTATGCCGCTTATAAAATCCCTTACCGATACATTGACGAACAGATAAATAAAAAATATAACTGCAGGAATACATATTCCGATGAATGTATACAGCAATACGGCAGGAAGGTCGGCGCTGCGGACAGTATTCTTAAGATCCTCCGGCAGTCCTGTGAAACGGACAGCAAGCAGGATGATAAGGATAAGAGCCGCAACGATAAAGTAGGCAATACTTAAGGTGGGCAGGGAAAGAACCGACAGGGCAAAAAGGATCCCTGCAATTACAAGCTGCTTTTTGCTGTAGGTTTTGTAATAGTCATATACGAGGAGCAGCGACATAAGAAAAAGCTGAACGGAAAGAGTGTAATAAGAAAGAGTCGCTATGTTCAGATGTGCATAAAACATAAGCATAAGTGAACATACGCAGGCAAGGAAGGTGCTTATGTGACGGCTTAGTATCCTGAACAGCACAACTGCATTGATGAGACTGAATATAACATAAAGGATACGGAAATAGAGGATGATACCATCGTTTGATCCGTATATCAGCATGTAGAAGCTGTAAAAGGGAAGCAGGATAAGGGATGAAAGCTGGGTAGGAAACCATTCGTGCAAAAAGATGGAATCTCCGGTAAAGAACCGGTGACAGGTGGAAAAATAGAAGGTTTCGTCAGACCAGCAGAAAGAGTAGAAGCACCTGATAAAGAGAAGAAGGACGCTAAGGCCTGTCAGGACATAGGGGTATATATGCTTTAAAGTATCAAGGTGTTTCTTCATAGTTTTGCCTCTGCAGATAAAATATGTTATACTTGTTACCGTTTGAAACAGGCTTAAAACCGAACAGATATAAATCATTCTACAATAGTTGTGACAACAATTCAAATATTTACGGAGATAAAGACATGAGTTTGTACGAGAAGATAAAAAAGGGTGAAGAAAAGATTGCTCTTGTAGGACTTGGCTATGTGGGCATGCCCATCGCGGTTGCTTTTGCCAGGAAGGTTAAGGTTATAGGCTTTGACCTCAATGAAGAAAAGATAAACAAGTACAAAAACGGCATAGACCCGACACAGGAAGTCGGGGATGAAACAATAGCTGCCACAACGGTTGAATTCACATCGGATGAAAGCAGGCTTAAGGAAGCCAGGTTTCATATCGTTGCCGTGCCTACTCCGATAAATCTTGATAAAACACCTGATCTTCATCCGGTTGAATCGGCAAGCAGGCTGCTTGGAAGGAACCTTACAAGAGGCTCCATAGTCGTATATGAGTCGACTGTTTATCCAGGTGTTACCGAGGACGTATGTGTTCCCATACTTGAGAAGGAATCGGGACTTAAGTGCGGAGTCGATTTCAAGGTCGGGTATTCTCCCGAGAGGATAAATCCGGGTGACAAGGTCCATCGGCTTGAGAATATAAAAAAGATAGTTTCAGGAATGGATGAAGAGTCCCTTGATGAGATCGCAAGGGTTTATGAGCTTGTTATCGAGGCAGGAGTACACCGCGCAGGAAGCATAAAGGTTGCCGAAGCGGCCAAGGTCGTAGAGAACTCACAGAGGGACATAAACATAGCCTTCATTAATGAACTTGCAATGGCCTTTGACAAGATGGGCATAGATACGAGTGAGGTAATTGATGCCATGAATACCAAGTGGAATGCGCTTGGATTCAGGCCCGGCCTCGTGGGAGGCCACTGTATAGGAGTTGATCCTTATTATTTTATTTATGAAGCCGAGAAGCTGGGCTATCATTCAAGGCTGATATCCTCCGGAAGACAGATAAACGATGATATGCCCGCATTTGTCGGTGATAATATAATCAAGTACCTGGTCCTTGCCAACAAGCAGGTCAGGCAGGCCAAGGTGGTGTTCTTCGGAGTGACATTCAAGGAGAACTGCCCCGATGTACGCAATTCCAAGGTCGTGGAGATAATCAAGCACCTTGAGCAGTACGGGATAAAGCCGGTGCTTGTGGATCCGAGAGCGGATGCGGAAGAAGTTAAAAGAAGCTATGGCTATGAGCTGTCCGATATAAGCAGGGCATATGACGCTGACTGTATAGTTCTGGCGGTTGCCCATGATGAGTACAGGCAGATGGGGATCGATGAGTGGGATAAATTCTTCAAGGCCTGTGATGATAAAGAGAAGGTAATGATAGACATAAAGTCGATCCTTGATAAAGACGAGGTTAATAAAAGGGGCTACAGATACTGGAGGTTGTGACATGGGGCTTATTGTGAATGCGGATGATTTCGGCAGGAGCGAGTCAGTGAACAGGGCCATATGCGAGGCTTTTGAACAGGGGAGGGTCAGCTCGACCACGCTTATGGCGAATATGCCTGCGGCAGAAGAGGCTTATGAACTTGCGCGCAAAGGCGGATTTACCGACAGGGTCGGGATACATCTTAATATCACTGAAGGAATGCCGATAAGCGCCGGGATCCGTAATAATCCGCTCATATGCGGATATGACGGGAGCTTTAACCAGGCCTTCTATCACAATACCAAATACAGGCTCTATATGGACCGTCAGTCCATAGACCAGATAAGGGATGAATTTGAAGCCCAGATAGAACGCTTTTTAAGCTACGGATTTACCAATATGCATATTGATTCGCATCATCATGTTCATACCAACTATCCTGTTTTTACTGCTCTTAAGGAGCTGGGGAACAAATATGACTTCGGATATATAAGGCTCAGCCGTAATCTATATAAGGGCGGAAGCCTGCCCAACAGGGTATATAAGCATATCTTTAACGCGGGCGTTAAAAGGCTTGCGGGTTCCACTTCCGACCTGTTCGGATCATACAGGGATTTCATATCTTATCCCAGAGAAGAAATAAGATCACTTATAAGCAGCAAAACCGTTGAAATAATGATCCATCCGATGTATGGTGAAGACCGTGCCCTCATGGATACGGACATACCCTTAAACGAGGAAATATTTGATATTGCAGGCCTTTGATGATATACTATTAAAGGCTATGCCATATATAGGGTTACTATGCCCTTTTGATGGCAGCCTATGATAAATCAGAGACGAGAGGATACAATAATGAGAACATACCTTGTTACGGGAGGAGCCGGGTTTATCGGCTCGAACTATATTCATTACATGTTTAAGAAGTATGATGGGGAAATAAGGATCATCAACGTTGATGCGCTTACTTATGCCGGCAACCTTGAGAACCTTAAAGATGTTGAAGGAAGGGATAACTACACCTTTATCAGAGCGGATATATGCGATAAGGATGCGATCGCGAAGATATTTGAGGAGAACGACATAGACAGGGTTGTTCACTTCGCCGCGGAGAGTCATGTGGACAGGTCCATTAAGAACCCGGAGGTTTTTGTCCAGACCAATGTGCTCGGAACGGCGGTAATGCTCAATTGCGCCAAGGCGGCATGGGAGCTTCCCGACGGCAGCTTTAAGGAGGGTAAGAAGTTCCTCCACGTGTCGACGGATGAGGTTTACGGTTCCCTGCCTGAGGATGGCGGCTACTTCTATGAGACAACACCCTACAGCCCGCACAGCCCGTATTCGGCCAGCAAGGCAGGATCTGATATGCTTGTTAAGGCTTATATGGACACATACAAGTTCCCGGCCAATATCACCAACTGTTCCAATAATTACGGACCTTTCCAGTTCCCCGAGAAGCTTATACCGCTTATCATAAACAATGCGCTTAATGGCAAGAAGCTCCCTGTATACGGAGACGGCAAAAATGTCCGTGACTGGCTCTATGTTGAAGACCATGCCAAGGCCATAGATATGGTCCAGGAGAAGGGAAGGCTCTTTGAGACATACAATGTCGGCGGACATAATGAGAAGCAGAATATAGAGATCATAAATATCATTATAGAAACCCTTCAGGAGATGCTTCCGGATTCTGATCCGAGGAAGAAGAATATTACGAAGGATCTTATCACCTATGTAGAGGACCGCAAGGGCCATGACAGAAGGTACGCGATAGCTCCTGACAAGATAAAGAGTGAGATAGGCTGGGAGCCTGAGACGATGTTCAAGGATGGAATAAAGCTTACGATAAAGTGGTATTTCGAGCACGAGGATTGGATGAAGAACGTGACAAGCGGCGATTACCAGAAGTATTATTCTGAGATGTATAAGATTTCTTGAGTTTAGAAAGGATTAGGGATGAAGGGAATTATTCTTGCCGGAGGTTCCGGCACAAGACTGTATCCGCTGACCAAGGCTGTCAGTAAGCAGATGATGCCTGTATATGACAAGCCCATGATATATTATCCACTGTCAATACTGATGCTGGCTGACATAAGGGAGATAATGATAATATCAACGCCCAGGGATCTTCCCGTGTTTAAGGAACTGTTAGGAACCGGTGAACAGCTGGGCCTTAAAATGGAATATGCCGTACAGGAATACCCAAGGGGGCTGGCTGATGCCTTTATAATCGGTGCGGATTTTATCGGAGACGACAGCGTTGCACTGATACTCGGCGATAATATCTTTTACGGACAGAGCTTTTCAAAGCTGCTTCGTAATGTTGCTGCAAGAGACAAAGGAGCGACTATTTTCGGATATTACGTAAGGGATCCCAGAGAATACGGCGTTGTCGAGATAGATGACAAGGGGATGGCGGTCTCCATCGAGGAGAAGCCTGAGAAGCCCAAGTCCAATTATGCGGTTCCGGGACTGTATTTCTATGATAACGATGTGGTTGAGATAGCCAAAAACGTCAAGCCTTCGGCAAGAGGCGAGATCGAGATAACAAGTATTAACAATGAGTATCTTTCAAGGGGAGAACTTCATGTTGAAACGCTTGGAAGGGGATTTGCATGGCTGGATACAGGCAATCATGACATGCTGCTTGCCGCAGCTGATTTTGTCAGTTCAATACAGAAGAGGCAGGGTATGTATGTATCCTGTATTGAGGAGATAGCATTCAGGAGAGGTTTCATAACGGCAGACCAGCTTATTGAACTGGCGCAGCCGCTTCTTAAGACCGAGTACGGACGATACCTCACCGAGGTAGCCAACGGACTCTGAGGTGAACAACGAGGGGAATAAATGAAGGAAGAAAAAAGGTCAAACGGGAAAAAGACCGATAAAAAACCGGTAACCTATACTTCGGTTGACTGGAACAGTTATAAGATAAAAAAGGAAGAAAACGAAGCCGGCTCCGGAAAGAGGGGGTCTGGTGAGTGGACTCAGCCTGACGTTGACGAAAAATGGATTTTAGACAGGGAGAATGATGCCAGACATGCCTATGACTTTGCTGCTGATGAAGCATTTAACAAGGCGCTGAAGGAGGCAGATTCAAGGACAGAAAAGAAGACCAAGAGTCCGGATAACGATGTTACACCATCGGATAAAGCTTCCGGTGATATGAAAGAAATAAAGGCAGAAGAAATATCGGCGGACAGTTCTGAAAAACAGACAGAAAAACAGGCGGGCGAGCAGGATAAAGAGTCACCGGCCAAATCAAGAAAGAAGAAGTCGCTCGGAACAAAGCTTGATGAACTTGGAAGCAGCTGGGTGAGCACAGGTAATTTCAGAAACAAGGATGAGCTTGACAACAAAACTATAAAGGATCTTGAGAATAATATAATAGAGACAACGAAAGGGGCTTCGGATGATTTTCTGACAAAAGCAGTTGCGGAGGTAAGCAGTGCGTTAAGAGACGAAGACGGGTATGAACCTCTTGGCGAGGTAAGCCTCGGTGATACATTTGAGATTCCCAAGCTTGACATTCATTTCGGTGATACGCAGGATCTTAAGGATGCAAAAAAGGACCTTAAGGAGATAAGATCAGAAGATCTGAAGAAGGAAATAGAGAAGCTTGATCTGGCAGCTGATGCGGATGCACAGAAGAAGGAAAGAAAGAAGAAAAAAGAAGCCGCCGAAAATGACAATGCAGAGAAGATCATTGTAAAATCGGATGAGCTTAAAAGAAAAAAGAAAAAGAAAGCTGCTTCGGAAAAGAAGGACAGTTTAGAAAGAAAAGAAGAAATTTTGATACCGGAGGTCGAAGAGAA
>JAILCT010000144.1 GCA_024690425.1 Lachnospiraceae bacterium
CTGCCGTTCGTTGACAGATTCCCGACAGACCTTGAACTGTACAGGATCATGACTACGAAACCTAATGAGGTCAAGGAAAGAGACGAAGAGAAGGAGAGCTGAGTATGGATGAGACAGGGAAGCTTAAACAAAGGTCCGCCCGCGATGAGCATAACCGTAAGAAGCTGCGTCACGGAAAAAAAGATAACAGGGAAACGGCGGCAGAAATGGCAAAGAACCGCAAAGCGGTGCTCAAAGGGCGTAAGCAGTCCCATAAGGAGCTGTTTGTGAAAAATCAGGCGAGAGAGCAGGTAATACGTAACGAAGATAATAACGCCGGGACAGAAGCACTTAAGGACGGGCTTGCCGGAGAGGATACCGTTACAGCAAGGACAAGGGATGCATTGTACAGCAGGAAGATGAAAAAACGCCGTATGCAGACGGAGCTAACTCTGGACAGCGAGGGTCTGACCGGAGTTAAGGGTGTGGGCGGAAAGACAGAGAGTTTAAAGGATGGTTCAAACGAGGCATCAAGGCAGTTTCAGAAGAAGAATATCAGGCACTCATACCATTCAAAGGGTAAGGATGCAGAGAATGTTAGGCGTGAGAGCGGGCGTATAGCCGAAGCTGCAGGACGGATCATAGAAGCAGTGCGTGATTTCATAGCAAAAGTCGGGGAAATAATAGCAAAGAATCCGAAGGTCGTTATATTTTTCGCGATAATCGCAGCAGTAATAGTTGTGATCTCAGTGGCATTCACTTCATGCAGCGTGCTTGCTTCGTCGTTGGGCAATTCGATATCAGCAACAAGCTTTACGTCATACGATGAGGATATACTCGCGGTGGACAGGTTGTATTCCGATAAGGAGAGAGACCTAAAGAGACAGATAGACAATATACCTACGACTGATCCCGGATACGACGAGTATGAATACTTCCTTGATGAGATTGGGCATAATCCCTATGAACTTGCAGCATATCTGACTGTTAAATATGAGGATTACAAGAAGGCAACAGTAAGGGCGGAGCTTGATAACCTGTTCAGTTTGCAGTATAAGCTCACCAAAACTCCGAGGACTGAAACAAGAACACGGACAGTGACACGTACAGGCCATAGGGAGGTAAGGAATCCGGATGGATCTATCTCGGTGGAAACATACACTTATGAAGTTGAAGAGAGCTATACGGTAAGGATCCTGACTGTAAAACTTGAGAATAAGAGCCTCGGGAGGGTTATCGCAGGTCTGGGTATGACTGCAGATGAACAGAACAGGTATGATCTGCTGCTCTCAACTAAAGGAAATAAGCCATATCTTTTTGAAGATATCTACTCGGATTATGAAAATCCAGATGAGTATCATGTGCCGGGGAGTGCGTTGTCAGATACGAGATTTGCGATGATGATAAGCGTCGGAGAATGTTTTCTCGGAAGACCTTATGTATGGGGTGGATCAAGCCCGAGTACAGGTTTTGACTGTTCCGGGTTTGTAAGTTATGTCCTTAATCAGTGCGGTTGGAATGTTGGGAGAAGATCGGCTGCAGGGCTGCGTGCATACTGCACGATAATCCCCGAATCTGAAGCCAAGCCCGGAGACCTGATCTTTTTTAAGGGAACCTATAATACGCCGGGAGCATCCCATGTGGGTATTTATGTTGGAAACGGGATGATGCTGCACTGCGGTAATCCCATCCAATACACATCAGTGGAGACGAGATACTGGAGGAATCATTTCTTCGGTTATGGCCGTCTCCCTTAATTATAGATATGAGGTAGAGCTATGTTTGAAAAACTTGAGAGATTGAAAGCCGAACTTAAGAGAAACATGGATAAAAGGGCTGAGATCGACGGGAAGATAAAGGAACTGGAACGTAGGATTACGGAGGAGGAAAAGGCAAGCGTGCATGAAATGATGAAGGCAGCCAGCCTTTCGCCGGAGGAGCTTGCAAGACTCATATCTTTTGCTAAGAGCAACCCGCCGATGTCAAAACCACTTAATAAGATAACCAAGGAGGACGTTGATGAAAATGAGGAATAAAAGAATAAAGAGAGGTATCACAGTGCTTGCAATGACCGGGATGATGATCCTGAATATGGCCCCCTTTGCCGTGTATGCGCAGGTAAGTGAAAGTGATATTGCGGCTGAGGAAGCTGAAACTGTGAGTGAGGATCAGGTGAAGGATGACCCATTGGATCTTAAGATCCCTGAAGGACCGCTCACACCGGATGGAAACCTGACTATAATCGATGATTATGGTTCACCCGATAAGAAAGGCAAGCAGTTTATCACCGTATCGAGTAAGAATGGAAACATTTTTTATATCATAATCGACAGGGATGATAAGGGAGAGAATACGGTACATTTCCTTAATCTTGTAGATGAGAGGGATATCCTGTCACTCATGGATGAAGAGGAGATCGAGGAAATATATGGAGCAAAGGAGGAGCCTGCCACTGTCGATGAACCTGTAATAGAAGAACCGGAACCCGAAGTGGTTGAGCCCGAACCGGAGAAAAAGAGCTTTAATTTCTTCCCGGTTTTTGCAGGATTTGTTGTTATCGGAGGAGGAGCAGCTGTCTATGCGATCGTAAAGGGCAGTTCAGATAAGAAGAAGCAGGCGGCATATCCCGATCCTGATGCAGACTATGAGGATGACGATTATTATGATCTGCCCGAAGAGAATGAGGAGGTTAAGGACATAGATTTTTTTGATACTGATGAACTGGATGAAGATATTTCAAAGTAAGGAGGCGATGAACATGGAAGAAAGATTGATGGCGTATTACACAAAGTATCAGGCGCTTAAGAAGACCGAAAGCGATGATAAGGAGCAGACAGATGGTGAGCAGACCAAGGATAATATGTCTGAGGCTGAGTGACAGCGAGTATGCCAGACTGAGGACAAAGATGAATGAGATGGGTATTGAGAACCGGAGTCTATATATCCGAAAGATGATCCTTGACGGGTACTGTGTTCATCTGGATACGGAACCGTTAAAGGAGATGGTGCATCTTCTTAGGATGTGTTCTAATAACCTTAACCAGTATGCGAAACATGCCAATGGTTATGGTGAAATATTCAGAAAAGATATAGAAGATGTACAGAAGAGGCTTGACGATGTCTGGGAGAAGGCAAAAGGAATCCTGTCGGAGTTCGCAGCCATAAGCTGACAGATGGCAGGCGACATCATTGCCGAGTGTGAGCGGGGAAGATAGACTATAGTAAAGATCTAAACACGGGAGGTGGTAAGATGCTTAAGAAAATGATCTTAAAGATAATGGTATTGCCGTTGATAATGATACTTACTCCGGTCAATCTTCTCGGGAAGCTCTTGCTTCATTGTACAGTGTTTGTGAACGGGCTGGTACTTTTGTTACTAACAGCTTCTCTTATCATTTGCATCCGTAACGGCGATATAAGATCTTCCGGCATGGCGGTACTGTTTGGAACGGCAGGCATTGCCGCAGTCCTCGCAGTCGGACTCATAAATGTATTCCTTGAAGATGCGATGGGAGCGATGCTTAAGTTTATGGTTTCTTAAACCAATCAAATATAAAAATATGATGGCAGCTTATGCTACGGCATAGGCTGCTATTTAATTGGAGGAGAAAATGGCAGCGACACGACTTATCCCATTGCACAGGAATAAAGGAAAGACTGTTGCGGAATGTCTTAAGGAACGGACAGATTATACGGAGAACAAGGACAAGACGAATGACGGTTTATATATTTCATCATATGCCTGTGATGTAAAGACGGCTGACGAAGAGTTTATGTTGAGCCGGAGGACGTATGAACAATGTTACCGGCAGTTAAGAAAAAATGATGTTATCGCATATCAGATACGTCAGTCCTTTAAACCGGGAGAGGTATCACCGGAACTGGCAAATAAGATCGGATATGAACTGGCGATGCGTTTTACGAAAGGATATCATGCGTTTACAGTATGCACTCATACCGATAAGCGCCATATCCATAATCATATAATATTCAACTCCGTTACGATCGATGGCAGGAGAAAGTTTATCGATTATTCATTCTCAGCTATGACCGTCAGGAAAATATCTGATCTTCTGTGCATGGAGAACGGATTATCCGTAATCAGACATAAGACGGTGAAAGACAGGAGCATTGCAAATCTTGTCGATGTGGAGAAGGCAATGCGCGAAGGTAAAGGCCCCGGGTATGAGAGATGGGCTAAAGTGTTTAACGTTAAGCAGATGGCGAAGTCATTGCTGTTCTTGCAGGAACATGGGATTAAAGATTACGAAGGACTTGTTAAGATCACCGAGGCAATGAAGGATGAAATCGCAGAGCATAAAGAACGTATATCTGCACTTGAAGAGAAGCTTACTGCCAACAAAGAACTACAGACTCACATCATAAATTATGCGAAAAGTGAAGGCAGGGATGAAAATGCCAAGGCAGCATTAAAAAAATATTCGAAGGGGAAGCCGCCCAAAATGAAAACACTCAGGGCAGAGCATGAGGAACTATGGAAGCATAAGAAGCAAGCTTATTCTGAGTACTGGTCTGCCAGAAAAGAAGCGAAAGAATATCTGATAGCAAGAGAGAACATTGAACTCATGATGGGCTTAAAGGATGCTTCTGCCACACGATCACAGCCACAGGCTGT
>JAILCT010000148.1 GCA_024690425.1 Lachnospiraceae bacterium
GAAATAGTGACTATGCCCAACTACTTCTCCGATTATGATACGACGGTCCACTTCATATCCCAGGAGGAGCTTGACAGGGATCATAAGGGTATCCCCCACGGTGGTATGGTGATAAGGAGCGGCGTGACCGGATGGAATAAGGAAGACAAGCATATAATCGAATACAAGCTCACCCTTGATTCAAACCCCGAGTTCACTTCGTCCGTACTGATAGCTTACGCAAGGGCCGCCTACAGGATGCACAAGGAAGGCGTGACCGGGTGCAAGACCGTTTTTGATGTTGCTCCGGCTTATCTTCTTAACATGAGCGCGGATGATATGCGGGCCCATCTCTTATAATATCTGTATAAAGAAGGGATTCTTATGGATAACACAAACAGCAGGGAAGTCACGGCCGCACTGGCCCTTACTTCCGACTTCGAACGGATAGCCCTGATAGATTCGGAAAACGGTCGTATAGTGTCTGACAGTGCAACAAACATATTCTCCCCTCTGGTTGAGGGAAGCTTCGAGATAATCGGTTATGCCGGCCAGCTTAACTCTTATGTCGAACAGCTTGTCGATGCCAAGGACAAGGGTAAGGTCCTTCAGGCCATGGATCTTGAAATAGTGAACGGGAGCCTCTATACAGGCAAGCCCTACTATGTCAATTACGCTGTAAATATCGAAGGAAAGACCCTTGACTATCAGACCAAGTTCTGCTCCGTTCCTTCATCCGACAAGAGTTACATTGCTGTCGGAACTTATAACGTGAGCGTACCCCTTGCGGAATATATTAAGAAGATAACATCGGCCAAGCGTCAGGCTGATGCGATCAACACAGCCAAGAACGAATTCCTTACCAATTTTTCACATGACATACGTACGCCCTTAAACGGCGTTATGGGCCTTATGGAAATGGCCAAGAGGAATGTGTCCGACGTCGATAAGGTAAGTAAGTACCTTGACAGCATGACCAACGAGTCCAACCACTTAAAGGCCCTGCTCAATGATGTTCTGGACATAAGCTCCCTTGAGGACAATCATGTCTCCATAATAGAACAGCCCATGAACATTACAATGTTTGCCGAGAACTGTGTTTCGGTCGTTTCGGGCAAGCTTGAAGGCAAGGAGATAAATTTCTCCACCGAGTTCGGCAACTTTAACCATCCTTATATCCTGGGAGATGAGCTCCATCTTCAGAAGGTACTTGTCAACGTCCTTGACAATGCGATCAAGTTTACACGTGACGGGGATATAGTCTTTTTCAGGATACAGGAAGTTGAATCGGACAAGGACTCTGTTTCATACAGGTTTGAAGTTGAGGATACCGGTATAGGTATGAGACCTGAGTTCCTGGACCATATTTACGATCCTTTCTCCCAGGAGTTCAAGGGTTCATCCAATTCCAACGACGGTTCGGGTCTGGGACTCACAATAACCAAGAAGCTTATAGAGCTTATGAAGGGTGAGATATCGGTAAAGTCTACCCAGGGTATAGGCTCCAAGTTCACGATCCTTATGACTTTCGCCATCGACAAGGAAACCGAATCATCCCTTCTTGGCAAGAAGCCTTCCTGTGAAGACAGTCTTAAGGATTTAAAGATCCTCCTGGTTGAGGATGATAACATAAACAGAACTATAACCCGGTCGATCCTTCAGGCCGAAGGAGCCGAGACCCATACGGCCGAGAGCGGGGAAGAGGCTATACAGATGTATTCCGATTCCGAACCCGGTTTCTACGATATCATCCTGATGGATATCATCATGCCCGGCATCAGCGGACTTGACACGACCCGCGAGATAAGGCAGATGGACCGTATTGATTCTGCCACCATACCCATCATAGCGATAACGGGTAATGCTTTTGAAGAAGATATCAAGAAATCACAAAAGGCAGGCATGAATGCCCACCTTTCCAAGCCCGTTAATGCCAAACAGTTAACGGAAACAATACTCAAATATACATCATGATTTACCCATTGCAAGGATCGCGACCGCAACCGAGCTTGTCCCGGTAACCGGATTGACAGCGATCCTTCTCATTATCGTGTGAACCGTAGTATTATCCGGGAATGTCTCATCAACTATCCTGCTGCCGCCTTTTCTGGCGCACTCTATCATCGGCGCCAAAAATCCGCTCCTGTGATTCTCGGGTATGGTATCGAATCCCTCAAATGTTTCGCCTACATTCCTTTCAAATGCCCGGCTGGCGAACTCCTTGTATGACGCATTGCTCCTTACTATACGGACCGCATCCCTGTTAAGCTCCATGATGACCATGGGGATCATATTGAAGACCCTGTCAAGGTCGGCCGATCCGGCATTGGCCACCCAGTCAAGGTCATAGAGGTTTACCCTGCCCAGGATACCATAATAGCCGGATTCCCTCGGATCCTCGAAGCCTATCTGCCGGCCGGTCTTATATCTCTCAAGTATCTGATCAAAGGGCATGGGCTTGGCATAATAGTAGCCCTGGAGCTTGCAGCAGCCTATTTCCCTGAGGAAAGTCACATGCTCGGCTGTCTCAACGCCCTCACACACCGTTTCAAGTCCCAAAGTCGTTGCCATCCTCATAAGTTCCGAAAGGATGATCTTGCCGGTATCGCCCTGATCAAGCTGTTTAAGAAAACGCATATCGAACTTGATCAGGTCAAATTTAAGATCCTGCAGGACATCAAGGGATGAATATCCGCTTCCAAAGTCATCCATCCACACCTGAAAACCCAGTTTCCTGAACCTGTCCACCTGCTTCTTCATATACTCGAAATTGGAGGCCATGATGCTCTCTGTGATCTCTATGGTAAGAAGGCTGTGGCTTATGCCGGCTTCATCCACCCGTCTGCATATCTCCTCCACCATATCACAGGCGTCAAAGTCAGTCCTTGACAGGTTTACCGACTGGGGTACCAGATGAAGTCCTTCGTCCGCTGTCTTCTTAAGTTTTTCGATTATCATGTCCACCATATAGAGGTCAAGCTTATATATAAGGCGGGCGTCCTCAAGTATTGGGATAAAATCGGCCGGTGACATGAATCCCCTGACGGGATCTATCCATCTTGCCAGGGCCTCTTCATCGCACACCATTCCGTTTACCGCGCGCACGATAGGCTGATAATATACGGTTATCCATCCTTCCGATATGGCCCTGTCAAGGTTTGATATAACGTATTCCTGCTTATCAATATCATCCTGGAGAGCCTCATTATAGTATTTAACCGATGATACGTAAGTGTTTCTCAGGGTATCGCATGCGATCTTGGCATTATCACATGCAGTGCTTATGGCAATGTCCCCGGAGAAAGCTATATAAACGCCGATACGGATGGGCAGATATCTGGGATCCTCATCCGGATGCCATTTCTCAATTATTGCGTTAAGCTTGTCTTCAAGCCCTTCTTCTTCGGTGTACACTGCGAAATGATCCTGGGCGAAACGGCTGCAGTTATCATTGCCGAACCGGTCGACAAGGATCCTTGCGAAGGAACGGATGAGCTTATCTCCCTCATAAAAACCGTGCTTGTAGTTAAACCTCTTCATTCCGGAAAGATCAAGGAACAGAAAGGCGGTATTACCGCCCTTTTCAAATATGGTCTTACAACCGGCCTTAGCCAGTTCAAAGAAACGTGTCATGCCGGGAAGTCCGGTAAGATGGTCGTAATAATAGGATCTCTCTTTGGTGTACCAGACCTGGGCAAGCCTTACTCCCGCTTCGGTGACAAAGTGCTCACCTCGTGCATGCACTATAATATGATCATCTCCTACGGCCTTCTTCGTCCTGTAGACAACATCATAGCTGCCGCCTTCTAACGCAAAACGCCGCCCCTCGTCGGCTATCCTTGCAGCGTCCTCGGGATCGGTCCGGCCGTACATGTCATGATCCATGTCATAATAGGCCTTAGCCTTGTCATCGTAATCAAAGAGCTTACAAAAGCCATCGGAAATAATAAGCGTGACAATACGCTCATCGATTAATTGATATATTGCGAACGGGATAACTGATCCCTCTAAGAGTTCGCGGGTATCCTTACCAAACTCATATCTCTCCATAATTCACCCTCTTAGCTTTCGTTTCGCTTATGCTGTTATGAAGATGCCGAACCCAGATATGCGGCGCGTACCTTCTCATCCTCAAGCAGCTGGGCTCCGGTACCTTCCATTGCTATCTTACCGTTCTCTATTACATAGGCCCTGTCGGCCACATGGAGGGCCATATTGGCGTTCTGCTCGATAAGAAGGACCGTTGTGCCCGCATCATGTATCTGTCTTATTATCTCAAATATCTCCTGCACGACTATGGGTGCAAGTCCCAGCGACGGCTCATCCATCATAAGAAGCCTGGGCCTTCCCATAAGGGCCCTTCCAACGGCCAGCATCTGCTGCTCGCCTCCCGAAAGGGTACCTCCCTCCTGCCAGGACCTCTCCTTAAGCCTCGGAAAATAGCCGTACACCATCTCTATATCCTTCTCAAGATCATCCTTACGCAGGTAGGCACCGATCTTTAAGTTCTCAAGGACCGTAAGATTGGGGAAGATCCTTCGTCCCTCGGGCACCATCATAAGTCCCTTGGCTACGATCGCTGTCGGATCCTTGCCCGTTATGTCCTCTTCCTCGAAGATGACCTTGCCGTCCTTGGGTTTTACAAGTCCCGAAATGGTCCTTAAGGTGGAAGACTTGCCCGCACCGTTGGCACCGATCAGAGTGACTATCTCACCGCGCTTTACATCAAAGCTTATACCTCTGACCGCCTCGATACCACCGTATGCGACCTGCAGATTATCTATCTTTAATACCTGTTCGCTCATTCTTTCTCTTCCTCTGCCACACCCAGATATGCCTCGATGACACGCTGGTTCTTCTGTATCTCCTCAGGTACGCCTCTTGCGATCTCGCTTCCGAAATCTATTACGTAGATATAGTCCGAGATATTCATTACAAGATCCATGTGATGCTCGATAAGGAACACCGTAAGATCATATTTCTTCCTTATCTGGCGGACAAAATCAGCCAGTTCGATGGTCTCCTGGGGATTCATTCCCGCCGCAGGCTCATCAAGGAGAAGGAGCTTGGGGTTGGTCGCAAGAGCCCTTGCGATCTCAAGTCTCCTCTGAAGTCCGTAGGGAAGGCTTACCGCAAGCTCATCCTTATATGCATCAAGTCCCTGCTCGACGAGCAGTTCCATCGTTTCTTCCCTCATCCGCTTCTCTTCGGCAAGATTACCGCGAAAGACAGCGGAAAATACATTCTGCTTCGCACGCTGGTGCTTGGCTATAAGAACATTGTCGAATACCGTCATGCTCTTCCACAGGCGGATATTCTGGAATGTCCTTGCTATCCCAAGCCCCGTTATCTGGTCGGGTGTCGGTGCAAGGGGAGCATCCTTTAGGTATTTATCGGCGTTCTCACCCTTATAGGTCTTGGCCGCCTTGCCTGTGGGATGGTTCCTTACCATGGGCTTGCCCATGAATTCTATAAGACCGTTCGTCGGCTGATATACGCCCGTGATACAGTTAAAAGCCGTTGTCTTCCCGGCACCGTTAGGTCCGATCAGGGCTATTATCTTATTCTCCGGAACATCCAGCGTAAGATTGTTCACGGACACGACGCCGCCGAACTGCATCGTAACGTTTTCAAGATGTAACGCATTACTCATGACCTGGTGCTTCCTTTCTCTTTCCGGACAGTTTCTTCATAAGGCCTCCGATGTTTATCTCATTGTTGCCCATGATGCCCTGCGAGAAGAAGAGGACTATGACCATGATAACAACCGAGAATACCACCATCCTGAACCCGTTCCTGAGAAGCGGTACCTTAAAGGATCCTATATACTGCTCACTGTCAAGGAACCTTAACCACCATTCGGAACATGCAACATAAAGGAATGTTGCCAGTACGCTTCCGCTTACGGATCCGATACCTCCGATAACGACTATAAGAAGGATCTCATATGTCATAACGGACGTAAATGCCTTGGCCTGTGCGTTGGCCACATACATGGCAAAAAGAGCACCGCCGACGCCGGCAAAAAAGCTTGATATGACAAATGAAAGCATTTTATGCCTGAAAAGATTTATTCCCATTGCCTCGGCTGCGACTTCATCATCACGGATGGACATAAAGGCACGTCCGTATGAGCTGTGTATGAGCAATACTATGAGAAGTATGCACAGGGAGGATATCAGAAAGGGAACAAATGTTGACAGCCTTACGAGGGTATTCCCCGAAGGGCCCGTGATATTGAAACTTGAAAAGGTCGGGAAGCCCTTGATCATATTGGCTCCGTTGGTGACCTTGCCCAGTTTCTGCCACTGGAAGATGGCACGGAGTATCTCGGCAAATCCCAGGGTGGCGATCGCAAGATAATCACTCTTTAACCTGAGAACCGGGAACCCTATAAGATAGGCAAAAAAGCCTGCAACACATCCTGCAAGAATAAGGGCGATAAGGCAGCCGAGTATCATGCTTACGGCTCCTCCCACACCCGAGGATCCGAAGATCCCTTCCAGTATATCTATGATCGACGAACCGAAGGCACAGCCTCCGAAAAGGTAATATACCTGCTCCTTCTGGGCTGCCGGGACCGTAAGGATGGCGTAGGTATATGCTCCCAAAAGCATAAAGCCGGCCTGACCCAGGGAAAAGAGTCCGGTAAACCCGTTCAGCAGGTTCATGGATACAGCTACCAGAGAATATACGGCCGCCTTCTTAAGGACCGTGAAGAGGGGACTCGTGGGCTGGAAGACCTGCGGAAGTCCCGGTATCACAGCGCTTATATTCTCAAGCAGGATCACAAGAAGTAGAAGTATCCCTATACCCGTAAATACTTTAAAAGATTTCTGTTTCTGTTTCATTGATCTACACCTTATCCGTGGCAGCTTCTCCGAAGAGTCCCTGCGGTTTAAATACAAGGATTATTATTAAGAGAGCAAAAGTGAATGCATCGGAAAATACGGAAACATCCCATGAAGACGGAAGTCCCTTTATGATTGTCTCACATATTCCGATAAGAAATGCTCCCAGGACAGCTCCGGGGATCGATCCTATACCACCGAAAACCGCCGCAACGAAAGCCTTCAGTCCGGGCATTGCTCCGGCTGTGGGGGTGATCGCGGGGTAATTGGTGAAAAAGAGGACAGACCCTACTGCCGCCAGCGCGGATCCGATGATGAAAGTTACGGAAATAACGCTGTTTATCTTGATTCCCATGAGACGGCTGGTCTCAAAGTCCTTGGACACAGCCCTCATGGCCATTCCTACCTTGGTACGGTTTATAAGCAGTGACAGGACAAATACCAATGCAAGCACCAGGAAGGGTGTGATTATGACCACCCATTTCGTATGTGTGCCTGCAACCACTACGGTATTGGACAGGAAAGGTATTGAAGGATACGTCATCGGCTGTCCTCCGGTAACGTAAGTCGCAGTATTCTGTAAGAGGTAGCTTACGCCGATCGCGGAGATCATGACCGACATCCTGGGCGCGTTCCTCAGCGGCTTATAGGCCGCACGCTCGATGGTAAAGCCCAGCAATACCGTAAGTATTATCACGAGCGGAAGGGATTCACCTATAGGCATTGTTGCCGTAAAGTAAATTCCCATAAGGCCCGCAACCATAAAAACATCTCCGTGCGCGAAGTTTATGAGGCGCAGTATACCGTACACCAATGTATATCCGATCGCTATCAGTGCGTATTGCCCGCCAACCGAAATACCGGAGAGCAACACCGAAATGACATATTCCATCTTATCTGTCCTTTTCCTTATTTACTGCCTGAACCTGTCTGAACCTTTTCAAAGGCCCATGTGCCTGCTGCTGTGTCTGCAGTCTTAATATATGCTGTATCACGTACGGCATCACCGATCTCGTCAAATGCGATCGAGCCTGAAACACCGTCCCACTTAACCGAAGGGATAGCTGCCTTTATGGCTGCCTTGTCGCCCGAGCCTGCTGCCTTTATTGCCTCAAGGGCTACGTAATAAGCATCATAACCCATGGCTGTTACGGCAGATATTGTATCGTTTCCGCCGTTTGCGGTCATGGCGCTTGAGTTGCTGTTTATATAATCCTTGATACCCTTATCGAATGCATCGGAACCTCCCTCCTGATAGAAGGTTGATACATAAAGCTGAAGGTTTGTGCCCTTTGTAGCTTCAAGGACCATGTTGTCATCAAGTGTATCGGAACCAAGGAAAGGTATACCGATGTTAAGTGATGCTGCCTGCTCCATTATCTGCTTGGCGTATGCGATGGATACGGGTGTGAAGATAACGTCAGCGCCCTCACTCTTGGCCTTGTTGAGATAAGAAGTGAAGTCTGAGTTGTTGGTAGGGAATGAATCCGCTATGACCTCGCCGCCTGCTGCTTCGAAGACCTGCTTGAAGAATGCGACAAGACCCTGATCGTACTCGTTTCCGTTCTCACCCAGGCAGTAAGCCTTCTTGGCCGAGAACTTCTCCATTGCGAAGTTGGCTAAAACGTCAGCCTGGAAGTTATCAAGGAAACATATCCTGAAGTAGTAGTCATTACCTGCGGTAACGTTGGGGTTGGTACAGGTAACGCCGATGGCTGCAAGGCCTGCCTCTTCAAACTTGGGACCGCCTGCCATTGAAACGCCCGAACCGTATGATCCGAGTACCAGGGAAACATCCTTGCCCACAAGCTCGGAAGCTGCCGAAGGAGCCTTATCTGCAGAAGAACCGTTATCTGCCATAACAAGCTCTATCTTATATGTCTTGCCGCCTACATCAACCGTAGGTGTCTCGGCATTCGCATACTGCATACCCAGTATCTCTTTCTTACCACCCGATGCAGAATCACCCGTTGAGGGCTCAAATACACCGATCTTTATGGTATCGCCTGAGGCTGCTCCGCCTGCGGCTCCACCCGCTGCACCACAGGCTGTAAGACCTACAGTCATGGCACCTGCCAAAAGTATAGCAATGATCTTTTTCATAATTATTCCTCCTTTATGGGTATTCACATAACAGCATTTTATCACTTCAGGCCGATAAAATAAAGGCTGAGAGCCAAATCAGATCACTTTTTATCACATACGAGGGCTGCAAGCACGAATATAAAGGGTGAATTCCAGTATATGGTGATCTCATTTACCGAATATGCTTCCTCATGATCGATATAACACTTCATGGGCGGTGTTCCCTTTTTGATCTCCTTAGCCTTGTCATCCTGGAGATACATGTTGGGACCTCCCGATACAAGACCCGGCCAGGGTTCGCTGAGCCTGCCTGCAACCGTGGGTCTTAAATGAGGGTGCCTGTATGATTTTGCCCCGGCTCCCGTAACATAGCCTGTATCCATCGTATTGCATCCGAGCAGGTAATCCATACCGGCAAGGATAACATCCTTATAACCGGCATCACCTGTAAGGGATCCGGCAAGGGTCAGGATCATCATATATTTAAGAAGCTCCATATTGCTTCCCCAGATATAGTCGGCCTTCTCCATGCACAGGCCGAAACCGTTCTTCCCTGCAGCTATGCGCAGCCTGTCGGCCTCTTTTATAAACCTCTCCTTAACCTCCCTGCACAGGGGATCGTCATCATTCCTAAGCATAAGGGACATTGACCCAAAGCCCGCAACGCCGGCCCATCCGAGTCCGGTAAAGACATCTCCCCTGCCCATGAATTCGGGGCCGTGCTCCTTAAGGATTGCCGCCATCTTAAGAGCGTCTTCAAGGTAAGCTTTCTCACCCACAGCCTCGTAAAGGGCGCAGGCCGCCCAAAAGCGGTTGGAAATATCCTCACGCTCTCCGTATTCGCCTGTATCCGATCCTTCGGCATTTTTGAAAAGGACAGGCTCAGGATTAACCTTAAGCCACCCGTATGCCTTAAGCGATGCATCCATAAGCCTGGCCGCATAAGAAGCGTCATGATCTTTATATACCGTATATGCAAGCGCCATGACCGCAGCTATATCGGCCGTGGCCATTGATGATACGGGGAAAAGAAACAGTTCCCCCTTGTCATCCTCGGGCATGATAAAAGGCGCATGGCAAAAAGTCGTGACCTTATGCCACACGGATCCGTCCTCACGCTGCATCTTCATAAGAAAATCAAGTTCAACCTTAGCTTCGGCCAGGATATCGGGAAGATCCCCCTTATCGCCGGCCACCTCGGGAATATCAAACTTTACATCCTTAAGCCCTTCATAGAACCTGACTGCATAGAGGATATGCCCAAGGGCAACGGCACCCGCGGTTGAATACCTTCCGTAATCACCGGCATCATGCCAGCCCCCGCAGACATCGACTTCTCCGTCCCCGCCGTAGATCCGGGCCTTTAACATATGGCAGGGCTTATGATAGAAGACCCCCGCATGTCCTTCATCCAGTGCATTGCCGCAGCGAAGATAATAAAGGCACTTGCACAGGTCCTTAAGAAGCCCGTCGTATACATTATCCGATATTTTAAAGGGTACGGAACTCACACCGCCTGCATACACGCGGTAGGTCCCCTCCCTGTCAAAGTCATCAAAGGCGGCGGTATATATATCCTCGCCCGATATATCGTCGGTCCCAAAATGAGTGACCCTGCCCTCATAAACGGGCCTGTCCTCCTCATCCCTTATCTCAAAAGAGTCCGCCGAAAAATTCATGGCAGCCCGCTTGCGGTTCCCGGGCAGATATCCCGTCTGATCAACGTAAATTGAATTCATATTCCCTCCCATAAAAGGGGCCGTAAATACTTACAGCCCCTTTTTTAAGGTTATACCCTCTATGAATTCAATTGTATGGCATTCCTCAGCGTTATTCAAGTGTAATTTAAGTCTGCCGATATATTGCCACCATCGATCGCATATGTTAATTTTGTGGTATAATATAATACGATCAGTTTTTGTTTGTTTGATAATAAGGAGATAATCATATGCTGACCAGATTTAAGGTAAATGAAGAAGATCTCGAAAAAGTAAACGGCGGTATGGGCGGCGGAGGCGTAGATGACGGCGCCGTACATATTGAATACTTTCACTGTCCGAAATGCGACGGAAATAATGAGAGTTTAACAAAATTTGAAGTTTGCGGAAATACCGCAACATGCACCAATTGCGGCTATCAAATGCAGTTAAACAGGTGACAATGGGGACGGTTCTCCTTGTCACCTTTTCTGTTCATTCAACTCCTCTATGGATCTGTCAATCTCTTCCATGATCAATCCTGCAGGACGGGCACATTCATCTCCGTGAACATAGACATTGCTGACAGCCTCAGCCACCGTCTCTTCATAGGAAATGCCCCCGTCATCCTGGATACCCTTGGCGTATCCTGATATCTGTCCGCAAAAATCCTCGAACGGGATCGATTCCCCTGTCTCATCTTTATATCGCTCATAGGCGTTATCGCAGAGGCTCTTTACAAATTCCTGGTGGCCGGCAAGCTGCTGCATATTGTAGGCCGAGTAAGCATCCCCGTTTTTTTCATCAACGAATATCGCGTTATCAAGACCGCATTTGTGACTTAAGATACAGCTGACAAGCGCATGTCCCAGCTCATGGACTAAAACGGCCGTAACGTCTGTTCCCTCAGTCCAGAATCCGTCCCTTACATTGATCCTTACGCTGTTATTCAGCCGCCTTGTATTTTCCCAGTCCTTGGCTCGAAGCAGGACCTGCTTCTTTATCACCATCGGATACAGGCGGTCAGGAGAAGGATTTATGATATAGGTATCCGTCTCGAACAAAGCTATTGCCGCAACAGAATCACTCACCTCATCCTGCACCGTTATATTGGTCAGATATCCGTTCAGGATCGGATATGTGCGATACATGTAGTCACAGGCATCCCTCAGATATCCTGCTGCCTCTTCGTCCATGTCCCTTAAGTTTACAGCTTCCATTCCATAGGTCTTCTCAAGGTATCCTTCGATCTTGCGGACACCATTCTGATCACAGGAACTGCGAAGCAGCTGCCCCTGTGCCTTAAGGATCCCATGCGCTGCCCTTTCATTTGGAACATATACCTCCGCATGGTCCATGATCTGTACGGCAAAATCACGCAATAATTCTTTTTCCGCCCTGCGTTCCCTTAATACCTGCAGCAAAAGGATCAGAACCGGCAGGATCACGATCACTGCAAGCAGGCACAGAGCTCTTTTTATCTTCTTTTGATCCTTCATCTTACTCTTTCTCAAAAGTCAGGAATTCCCGGATATCATCAAGAGAAAGCTCTTTACCATCAAGGTTCTGTATAAGCACAGTGTATACGCTTTTATCCGGCAGCTCGCAGGCCGCGATCGCTTTATTGAACTTAGTACCGTCATAGCTGTATGACACTGTCTTATACACAAGCGTCTTTCCCTTATGATCTGTTTTTTTCGGGCCTTCAGTCTTTACATTCCCGGCATTATCATTAACTATACACTCTGCATTGACCAATTCCTTCAGATCATCATACATTCCTTCCGCGTACAGGCTGAGCGTTACCTCCGACAGATCGGATGAATCAAAATACTGTTTACAGAACATGCCCTCTTCATACGCATCCATATCGGTCTGATACAGATAACCTTCGGGAATGGCTATCGTAACTGCCGTGTCTCCAAGCTTAAGCTCTGTCTGATCTATACTCTCTCCCTCCGGCTCAAATGACGCATCATTGAGACCTTCCTGGTCATACAGATCGTCCGCGGTCGTATCGGCAAGACCTGTAGCTTCCGCCGTTTTCAGGAATACATTTATACGGTCGATCACATCCTCTTCTGTTATGTCATCGGCATTGATCATCATGTTGATGCCGATACGCTTGCCTTCCACTGCACCTGTGTAGATCACGGTATTGGTACTGCTGTGATCGTTGTATTCAAAAGTAAAATATGCGTAACTCTTGCCGGCTGCCGTGTATTCCGTTATGTCTTTCAGGATAGTAACATCCTGCTTTCTGGCATTGGCTGTAAGGCCATCCTTATCTTCAAGGGATTCCTCATAGGAGCCGTCCCTTACAACCATCACGATATTGAAATCAAGATCCGGATCATCAATATAGATATTGCCTGTTTCATCCTCGACAGTGACAGAATAATCCCTGGGTACAGTAAACAAAACGCCGTTGGATACGATCTTGAATCCGTCACCTTCTGCATCCTTTACTTGCTGCGGTTCTTCCTCTGTCATCCCCCCATCTGCATCTGCTGTCGGATCGCCCGTCTTACTGCATCCCGCAAAAACCAAAGAAACCAAAACCGATACCATTATCAGCGTGACCATTTGTGTAAACTTCAGCATTTTTCTCTTATTAAATCTGACTACCTCAACTAGCATTGAAAACTCCTTTTTGCGTATTATTCGTTCAACAGTATATCATATATCACGTTGAAACAAAAAAGACCATCCTTTCGGATGATCCATGATTCACTTTTATCAAAATAATACTCTTCATCTATCCAGGGAAAATTGTAGCCCGCATCATCCTTCTCATACAGATAAGTCTTCATATCAGGTATGTTCTTCCATTTTGAATCGGACAGATAACGAGATGCCAAAGCACATATCACAATGGCGACACCAGTATCCCATTCTGTAACCTCCAGTCCGCACGCAGGACAGACAAGCAGCACAGTATGGCTACGTTTACCTGTTTTACCTTGGCCGGTCATTAGGATCATACGCAGTAAATTCCCCGCCTCCGGATACTTTGTCCAGTTCTTCATCATCAAGGAGCATCCCTGCCTTTTTTATGGTATCCCTTGCTTCTTCCTTTGTCTTTGCATTTTCTACTTTTTCCTTCAGATCATCGATCAGTTTCATAATTTACCGTTCCTCCATATAAGCTGATAATGATTTTTGTTTCATTGATTATCATCCCTCGTAAATGCTGATTTATCAATTTCCTATGCTAAAATATTACAACATTATACTTTTAAAATCAAAAAAAGAAGTTCCATATTTACAGAAAAGATTTCAAAGCCTCGAATATGCCGCTCTTGCGGCAGAATAATCTCTTTCCATTTTTTCTCCTTCTACCTGACAAATTTAAATCGGTTCACGACAGGGCTTCCTTTGCTGCTTCTTTGGCATGAATTACAGTTGTATCGTAAGTCGGAAGTACGCTGTCTTCTTCGCTTATAAGCATTCCTATCTCAGTGCATCCAAGGATAACACCCTCGGCTCCCCTGTCCTTCATGTATGAAATGATCCTCTTGTACTCATCCCGTGATGTATCCAGAACATTTCCGAGACACAGCTCATTGAATATTACATCATTTACAACTTCGATATCATCTTCATCCGGAATAATAACTTCAAGCCCCAAGTTCCTAAGTCTGTCCTTTATGAAATCCTGGGTCATCGTGAACTTAGTCCCAAGCAGTCCCACCTTCTTTATATTATCCCGCTTAAGTGCTGCGATCATGGGGAGCATGGCTCTTCAACAAATATTCCGGTCAATCTCGGAACATGAAATCTGTTTGTGAAAAGATCGCACTTACATAGAAAAGCATAAAAAACATGCCGTCCCCGGCCGGACATTGATTCATAATTGCCCTGCCCCTTTGCAAGGATCACATCCGCCTCATCAAGCGCCTTTTTAGCTTCTGCGGGCATCATATCATAGATAGTACCGGCAATTGCATCGCCGTTTGAAACAACCTCCGCGATCCGGTCGATCCCAACATAATGCGCGTCCTCCACAGTAGCATCATTAAGGACTTCCTTGCCGCGCACCAATACCCTGACCGTAAGATCAGGGTATCTCTTCTTAAGCTGTTCTATCATCAGCTTATCAAGTACTATCTCTCCACAGTTATCACATACAAAAAGAAATGATCTTCCCTCCTCACATTCCCTTATGAAAGCCTCATAGACCCGGATATCATCTTCACGCATTTCGCTATTGTTAAACAGTTTCATGAACTCATGCTCATCTACATGATCCATTGCACCAAAATCTATATAATTTCCGATCCGCGACATAATAAGTGCCTTGGCAAGCGGGTCCGGAGATTTTTCGATTTCCCTGCGCAGGTCATTCTCCATCCCCAGGACCAGATCATTGTATTTTTTCTTGATGTCCTTATAATCAGCTCCCTTGCCAAAGTATTTCTCATGAACTTTATTAAACAGATATACCATGTAAGGACTTGTATCATCCTCGCTTCTGTTATCAAGCAATTCCTTTATCCTGGCAAGATACTCCGCATTATCTGTCTTATTAAGTTGTCTGTCATACAAACATTTTGCGCAGCTCTCTGATATACGCATAAATCATTTCTCCTTCTTTTCCCGGTAATCCTTTGATCCTTATTATGGAATCTCTATAACTTCAGTAGATGTTTTTTCACGGAACCTGACATCGTGCTCCACAAGCAGCATGGTCGGAGAATACTCCGATATCAGCTTCTCTATCTGCATTCTTGAAAAAACATCTATATAATTCAGCGGCTCATCCCATATATACAGATGTGCGGGTGTTATAAGGCTTGCCGCTATCAACACCTTTTTCTTCTGTCCTTCAGAATAATCTTCCATATTCCTTGCGAATTGCTCTCTTGCAAAATCAAGCCGCCTGAGCACAGCAAGAAACAGGCTTTCATCCAGGCCCCTGTCTTCACTGAATTTGTGAAGTGAACCCGACAAAAAAGATGTATCCTGACTTACATATGATATTATAATCCCAGAACCGACATCAAGCATACCGGATATATTCAGTTTTATATCCTGATCTTTATTACTGTCATTTACTTTTTGTAATACAGCCTTTATTATACTTGATTTTCCGCATCCGTTATCCCCTGTCAATACTATGCGGTCTTTGTTTTTTACCTGAAATCTCAGCCCGGTAAAAAGCGGCTCATCCGCTCCCTCATACATAAGAGACAGATCGTATGCGTTTATCAAAACATCCTTATGATACTTAAGCGGCTGTATTTTAAGATCCGTAACCTTCTCAATATCCTGCAGCAGTCCTTCTTTTTCCTCGATTTCCCTGTCGATGCGCATTTCATATGACTTTACCCTTGCCTGCATTTTCTTGGTCTTGGCACCTATATATGCTCTTGTTGCGATGTTCCGCTCCGGTTCTTTTAACGGATCGAAGCCTATCTTGGTGCTTTCATTTTTATCTGCCCATCTGGCGCTCCTGTCCGCCGCCTCCTTCAGCTTACCGATCTCCTTAAGATGCTTCTCATTCTCTGCCTGCTTAAACGCGTCCTGTTTTTCCTTGTTTGCCCACCATGATGAGAAATTACCGGCCTGTACCTCTATTGTCTGCCTGTTTAATACAAGCACATGATCACACACATGATCAAGCAGGTCTCTGTCATGGGACACAAGAATAAATCCCTTCTTGGAAGCAAGGAATTCTTTCACGATCCCACGCGCCTTTACATCAAGATGGTTGGTCGGTTCATCGATCAGCAGGAATTCATTTTCATCTGCAAAAAGAACCGCCAGCATAACTCTTGTCCGCTCTCCGAAGCTTAATGTGTCAAACGGTCTGTAAAGACATTCCGGATCCATCTTAAGTTCATTCATTTGGATCATAACCTGCCACATCTCTGTCATCGGCTTCCAGCCGCCTATCAGTTCTTCGGCGGTTTTTTCCATATCGTTTTCCGAAACATGATATGGAAAATAATCAAACCGCATGGATGTTGATATACTTCCTTTATACTCATATCTTCCCATCAAAAGATTAAGCAAAGTAGTCTTACCCTTGCCGTTTCTTCCGATAAGTCCGAGCTTCCAGTCCGTATCGATCACAAATGAAGCATTTTCAAAAACTTCATCGGGACTTCCCTCATATGAAAATGTAAGATCACTTACCTGTATCTGTGCCATATATACCTCCTTTATATCGGAACATGAAAAAATCTGCTCCATACCGGAGCAGATCATACGTACAATTCAAAACCTTAATATGCCAAAATGCACATCATATAACGATGGTCTCAAAATGAATACGATAATCCAATCCGGCATAC
>JAILCT010000186.1 GCA_024690425.1 Lachnospiraceae bacterium
GAATTCGGACTTGAATATATAAAAGACCGTATACATTCAAAGACATTGGGTAAGCTTATTCCCGGCGAACGTATAGATTCCATAGCTATGTCCGTAGCACAGGGCATGCAGGGCGTGGTTGATGAAAAGGGGATCGATTACGTTAAGACGATCGTGGATAAGAAGCTAGAAGAAACGGATTCAAGGTCGATCGAAGAGCTTATATCGAAAACAGGGGATAAGGAGATAAACCTTAAGGAGGCATTGATCGATGGATACAGCCGGCTTGTGAGTGAGAACATAGACAGGTCGATGTCCCATATTGACATAGCTGCCCTCATAGAGGATAAGATCAATTCCATGCCGATAGATGAGCTGGAGAGACTGATAATGTCGGTAATGAAGAAGGAACTGAACACCATCGTATCTCTCGGAGCTCTTATCGGAATAATACTGGGTCTTGTCGGAAATCTTCTTCCGTGATCACACAATGCCCCTCTATGTGTCAGCCTGCCTTGATGATCTTTACTATACGGCTGGTACCTAGACGGTCTGCACCAAGCTCCATGAACTTCTCGGCATCCTCAAGTGAGGAGATACCGCCTGCTGCCTTTATCTTAACGTTCTCTCCAACGTGCTCCTTAAAGAGCTTAACGTCATCAAAGGTAGCACCGGATGTTGAGAAACCTGTTGATGTCTTTATATAGTCGGCACCTGCCTTGGTCACAATTTCGCACATCCTGATCTTTTCTTCATCGGTCAGGAGACAGGTTTCGATTATAACCTTTAAGATATGGTCCCCGCAGGCCTTCTTTATTTCTTTTATCTCATTTAATACGTAATCATCATCGCCTGCCTTGAGCATGCCGATGTTTATCACCATATCTATCTCTTCGGCACCGTTCTTAAGGGCGTCTTCGGTTTCGAAAACCTTGGTTGCAGTGGTCATGTTGCCGTTCGGGAAACCAATGACCGTACAGACAGGGATCTTACCGCCCATATATTCGTATGCCGCCTTAACATAGCAGGGCGGGATACATATTGATGCTGTTTTGTATTTCATCGCGTCATCGCATATGACCCTGATCTCATCCCAGGTAGACCCCTGAAGAAGCAGGGTATGGTCACAGGCTGCAAGTATTTTTTCTTTATCCATTTCACTCTCCGTTTTCTGAAATTACAGTTATAATACAGGTTTTATGAACTGATTATATCAGAAAACCTTAAGCTTCTCAATAAAAGCGGGGCAGGGTGTAAGCTTGTCCGGGACTGGCAATAAGCCTCAGTCTATGGTAAATTAATAACTGATAAAATGAAAATCAAAGTTTATCATATAGAAGGAATGAATAAGATATGGCAAGTATAATGTTAAGAAATATAAGACTTATCAATCCGAACAGCAGGACGGATGAAATGGTTGATATCCTCATAAGCAAGGGGGAAGTCACGGCAATAGACATTCATGCAAAATCAACCATACGCGAGATACAGGCTGATATGGTCATAAACGGGAGAGGTCTTATCGCAGCTCCGGGCCTTGTTGATGTTCATGTACATTTCAGGGATCCGGGATTTACCTATAAGGAAGATATACATACCGGTGCCCTGGCTGCGGCCAAGGGAGGATTCACATCCGTAGTGATGATGGGAAATACGAAACCTGCCATGGATGACCCTGAAACGGTAAAGGATGTGCTTGACCGGGCAGAGAACGAGAAGATAAGGATATATCAGGTCGGAAACGTTACTAAGGAACTTAAAGGCAGAGAGCTTACAGATGCAGGATCCCTTAAGGCAGCAGGCGCAGTGGGACTATCGGATGACGGGATCCCGATACTTGATAAGGATCTGCTGAGGGAAGCGCTTACAAGGGCAGCAGGCCTTGACCTTCCCGTGAGCCTGCATGAGGAAGATCCTCAGTATATAGAAAACAACGGGGTCAACAGGGGATATGCTTCAAAAGAGCTTAACATAGGCGGATCCGACCGTATGGCCGAGATATCAATGGTTAAGCGGGATATAGAAATTGCCGGTGAAACAGGTGCAACGATCAATATACAGCATATCAGCACAAAGGAAGCAGTTGAACTTGTGAGGGAAGCAAGATCAAGAGGCATAAATGTTCATGCGGAAGCTTCACCCCATCACTTTACCCTTACCGAGGAGGCAGTGTTAAAATACGGGACCCTTGCCAAGATGAATCCGCCTCTTCGCACGGAAGAAGACAGGATGGCAATAATCGAAGGCCTTAAGGATGAAACGATAGATATCATAGCAACCGACCATGCACCTCACAGCATGGAGGAAAAGAGTAAAGCCATAACCGAGGCACCAAGCGGCATAACAGGTCTGGAGACAGCCCTGGCACTTGGGATAACGGAGCTTGTTGACAAAGGCCATCTGACTATGATGCAGCTCCTTCACAGAATGAGCACGGCGCCGGCCGGTATGTACGGATTGAATGCAGGTGAGATCAGGATGGGAACTCCTGCCGACATTGTTATATTTGATCCGAATGAGGAATGGATAGTGAGTGATTTTGAATCAAGATCATCCAATTCGCCTTTTTTGAACTGGAGGCTTAAGGGCAAGGTGAAGTACACAATATGCGGTGGAGAGATCGTATATAAAGACAAAGAGATCATTTGACGGGAATAAAGGTTAGATATGAGTAAGATAAAAGAAACAGGAAGAGTCATTTCACAGGAAATGCTTGCCGGGGACATATACAGCATGTGGATAGAAACAAATATCGCAGATGAAGCAATGCCCGGTCAGTTTATATCCGTGTATACGAAAAACAGTGCAAGACTCCTGCCAAGGCCAATAAGTATATGTGAGACAGGCAAAAAGGCCCTCAGGATAGTATACAGGATAGCAGGTGAAGGAACAAACGAGTTCTCAACATACAGGGAAGGAGACAGCATAGATATACTGGGACCTCTCGGTAACGGTTTTCCCTTAAGGGATGAACCTGCGATCCTCATAGGCGGCGGTATAGGGATACCTCCGATGCTGGAGCTTGCAAGGAGGCTTAAAGGCGACAAGACCATAGTACTGGGTTACAGGGATGCGGATACCTTTCTTGATAAGGAACTTGAGAGATACGGCAGGATCGTGATAGCAACAGATGACGGATCCATAGGGACAAAGGGCAATGTGATCGATGCAGTAAAGGAGCAGGTAGTTAAGGGATCCGTTATATATGCATGCGGACCCACTCCGATGCTTCGCGGTGTCAAGACATATGCAGAAGGGGCAGGGATTGAAGCCTATATTTCAATGGAAGAGCGGATGGCCTGCGGAGTAGGTGCCTGTCTTGGATGCGTATGCAGATCCACAGACATAGATGATCATTCAAAGGTAAATAATAAAAGAGTATGTAAAGACGGTCCGGTGTTTAATGCACAGGATATCGATCTGTAGATATCGGATAGGGAAAACGGATGAGTAAAGATAAGCTGAATATGTCGGTAAATATAGCGGGGGTTGAATTTAAGAATCCCGTCATGGAAGGGTCCGGTACCTTCGGTTCAGGAATGGAATACGGTGAATTCGTAGACTTAAATGAACTGGGAGCAGTTGTGACCAAGGGCGTTGCCAATGTACCCTGGCCGGGAAATCCCACACCGAGAGTGTGTGAGGTATACGGAGGCATGCTTAACGCAATAGGCCTTCAGAACCCGGGGATCGATACCTTTATCGAAAGGGACCTTGAGTTTCTGAAGAACTATGATACAAGAGTAATAGTAAATGTCTGCGGGAAAACGGTCGGAGATTATCTTGAGGTGGTTGAACGGCTGTCGGATGAAGCCGTTGACATGCTCGAGATCAATGTATCCTGTCCCAATGTGAAAGAGGGAGCCATAGCCTTCGGACAGAAAGCAGAGGCTCTGTATGATATAACGGAGCAGATAAAGAAAAAGGCAAAACAGCCTGTAATAATGAAGCTTTCACCAAATGTAACGGATATTACGGAGATGGCAAGGGCTGCCGAGGCAGCAGGCGCAGATGCCCTGTCCCTTATAAACACGATAACCGCAATGAAGATAGACATATATAAAAGGACCTTTGCCCTGGCCAACAAGACAGGAGGCCTGTCGGGTCCTGCGATAAAACCGGTTGCAGTAAGAATGGTATATCAGGTGTCACAGGCTGTTAAGATACCGATAATCGGTATGGGCGGCATAGCCGGTGCCGAAGATGCCCTTGAATTTATCATGGCAGGTGCTTCGGCGGTAGCTGTCGGTGCGATGAACTTTCATGATCCTTATACAACTGTAAAGGTCATAGAGGGAATAAGGGATTACATGGAAAAATATAAGGTGGATGACATTAAGGAACTTACAGGTTGTGTAAGGTAAGCACGAAATGCTGAAAGTAACACTGAACAACAAAACACGCAGGGGTCACCTGCGTGTTTTCACTACTCAAATTTCAGGGGAATATGGTAGTATTCTTGCTTATTGAACCTGGGATTCCTTTGCCCAGTTGTCGAAGCCTTCCATTACCGCATCATAGGTCTTGTGCGATATATCGGGAAGATCCCGGCCCCATGACTTGGTTGCCTGATCAAAGCCCTTCTTGAAGGCATTCCTCATGTCTTCGATCTTGTCGGGATCACCGCCCGTTAATGCCTTGGCCATTTCAAGTATTCTGTCGGAGGTATTCTTTACCCCGTAGAAGCCATCCTCTGAAATTGCCTTCTTAGCCTCTTCTTTTGCCGCTTCGGATACCGTAAACTTACCGCTTGCGAGGAACCGCCATACACTGTCTTCATTATCACCGTTAGCAGCCTTAAAAGCAGACAACTGGTCGGATAATGTATCATGGACCATATCCAGAAGCCGCTGCTTGTTGGCTTCCTGGTCAGCCTTAAGCTGTTCAACAAGAGCGGTGTTAGGTTTATAGATCACGCCGGACTTATCAAGAGCCTTCTGGCCTTCTTCGGATTTCTCGTATATGACACCTGTTTCCGCAGCCTTATTTGCAGAAGAGGAGGTAGTTTCTTCGGTTTTCTTTCCTTCGGATTTCCTGACAGAAGTGTATGCACTGTAGGCATCGATCTGAGAGTATCCCTGAATTCCGTTCACACTCATAATTACCCTCCTTGGTGTAAATAGATAAAAATAGGTTTCACCATATATATCGGAAGAGATTAGATTTTGATTAGCTTTTTTAAGGAAATAATGATATTATTTTTGTATACAATGTGCAACACTATAATAGTCTGTCGGAATGTGAGTTAAGAATACATTATGGATCGGATAAAACTCAATGCGTATGCTAAGATCAACCTGTCGCTCGATGTCACGGGCAGAAGGGACAACGGTTATCATGATGTAAGGATGATCATGCAGACGATAGATCTGTATGATGAGATAATCATTGTAAGGGAAGTGGCAGGCAGCAGGGATGGAAAGATAGTCCTTGGATCAGGGTCTAAGGAAGTGGCACCTGATGAGAACAATCTCATTTATAAGGCCGCCCGGCTAATGATGAATGAGTGCGGCATCAATGACGCGATAAAGATCACATATAAGAAGAAAATACCGGTCGCGGCGGGAATGGCCGGCGGCAGTACTGATGCGGCAGCAGTATTCAGGGGATTAAATGAACTGTTTTCTCTTGGACTTGGTAACAGTGATCTGTGTAAGATGGGTGTAAGGATAGGTGCGGATGTTCCCTACTGCATCATGGGGGGAACGGCACTTTCGGAAGGAATAGGCGAGATACTGACTCCCATCACACCCATGCCTGAGTGCTTCATCCTTATAGCAAAACCGCCGATAGGTGTATCAACGGCTTATGTATATAATGCCTATGACTCTCTTAGGGAAAAGTACCATCCTGATGTGGATGCAATGAAGGACGCAATAGAAAAACAGGACATCAAGCGCATAGCGATGTTGTTGGGTAATTCTCTTGAGGGAGTAACAATAGATAAATATCCCGTAATTAACAGGATAAAAGAATTGATGTTGGGTAATGGTGCGCTGGGCTCACTCATGAGTGGGAGCGGTCCAACGGTCTTTGGTATATTTGATGACAGGGAAGCAATTATAAACGCTGAAGGAAAGATAAAGGAATCGGGGATCGCCAAAGACCTGTTAATGACTGCGCCTTTCAATGTAAAATCATAAGAGGCAGGAGGAATTGTGAATGGAAGAAAAAAAGCTTCAATTGATGATCGATGATTATCTGCCGTTAAGAGATGTTGTTTTTAAAACTCTGAGGCAGGGGATCCTTAAGGGAGACCTTAAGCCCGGTGAGAGACTTATGGAGATACATCTTGCAGGTAAGCTGGGAGTATCAAGAACACCAATAAGAGAGGCTATCCGGATGCTTGAGCTGGAAGGCCTTGTAACAATGGTGCCAAGAAAGGGAGCTGAAGTTGCAAGGATCAGCAAGCAGGATCTGAGGGATGTCCTGGAAGTCAGAAGGTCACTTGACTCCCTTGCGGTAAGCCTTGCCTGTGAGAGGATAACGGAAGAGGAAAAGGATGACCTTAAGAAGGCCGAGGATGATTTTGAAAAAGCAATAGATACTTCAGATGCAACAACGATTGCCGAGGCTGATGTTAAATTCCATGATGTGATACTTAAGGCCAGTAAAAACGGCCGACTTATGCAAATGGTAAATAACCTTGCGGAGAGAGTATACAGATACAGGCTTGAATATATAAAGGATAAAAGAAACCATGCAAGGCTTATTGAAGAACACCGCAAGATAATGAAGTACATAGATGACGGTGACAAGGTAAATGCCTGCAGCATGATAGAGATGCATATAGACAATCAGGAGAAGAACATAATCAGCCAGTTGGACCTGTAGGCTTGCAATTACGGGTTATACAGTATATGATTGTATAATTATATGACTTAAGATATAGAGAGGTATCGATAATGCCGGATAAGAGAGCACCGATAGGTGTTTTTGATTCAGGTGTCGGGGGCCTTACGGTTGCTAAGGAGATAATGCAGCAGATCCCGAACGAGAGGATCATATATTTTGGAGATACGGCCAGGGTTCCGTACGGAAGCAAGTCAAAGACTACGATCACGAAGTTTACGAAACAGATAACCAGGTTTCTTATGACCCAGAATGTCAAGGCTTTGGTGATAGCATGCAACACGATGAGCGCCTATGCGATCGATGAAGTGGAGAAGGATGTGAACCTTCCCGTTATAGGCGTTGTAAAGCCGGGAGCCAGGGTTGCGGTTTCACAGACCAGGAATAAGAGGATCGGGGTAATAGCAACAGAAGGTACCATAGGATCGGGGATGTATGAGAGGTTTATCACAAACATCGATCCGGAAGTATCGGTGCTTGGCAAGGCATGTCCCCTGTTCTGCCCGCTTGTTGAGGAAGGGATGCTTGATGATCCGGTGACTGATGAGATAGCAAGAAGATACCTTAAGGACCTTATGGACCAGGACATAGATACGCTTATAATGGGCTGTACCCATTATCCGCTCCTTGCTCCTGCCCTTAAGAAGCTGGTAGGTGATAAGGTAAGGCTGGTTAATCCTGCTTATGAGACCGCAAGGGAGCTTAAGGTGATGCTTAAGGAGGAAAATCTCCTAAATGACCTTCCTTTCGGAGAGGGAGATAACCATGAGTTTTATGTCAGCGATCTGGCTGACAAGTTCCGTAATTTTGCTGCCAACATTTTGGGAGATCCGTCTCTTACAACAGATAAGGTAGATATAGAAAAATACTGATCGCATGATTATGCGGAGGAAACGGTAATAAATGAAGAAGGATGTACTTATACGGATATCCGGTATGCAGTCGGATATCTACAAGGATGCCGATAAGGTGGAGATCATCACCAGCGGCAGTTATTATAAGAAGAATAATAAACATTACCTCATGTATGATGAGGTCGGTGAAGGCCAGGATGAGGTAACAAGGAATATCGCCAGGTTTGACGATGAGGAATTCCACATTTCCAAGAGTGGATACACCAATGTCAATATGTCTTTTGAGGAAAACAAGAGAAATATAGCCAATTACATCACTCCTTACGGGAGCCTGCTTGTCGGTATCGATGCCAGCAGGGTGGATGTAATAGAGAATGACGAAGACATCCAGGTGGATATCGCTTACTCATTAGATGTCAATTATGAACATATGGCTGACTGCAGGCTTCATATGGACATTAAATCAAGGAGCGGCGAGGATGCTTTTCCACTTACCCAGTAGGAGGAAGCAGACGGAAAAGGAGGACTTATGAAAGTTAGAAAGGCGATAATACCGGCAGCAGGTCTGGGAACGAGATTCCTTCCGGCTACCAAGGCACAGCCCAAGGAGATGCTTGCGATAGTCGACAAGCCGACTATCCAGTATATAATCGAGGAAGCAGTAGCTTCGGGCATACAGGATATCATCATAGTTACCGGTAGGAATAAGAGGTCCATAGAGGATCATTTTGACCGGTCGATAGAGCTTGAGCTTGAACTTGAAAAGAGCGGCAAGCAGGAAATGCTTGAGATGGTAAGGGATATATCCGATATGGCCAATATCCATTACATCAGGCAGAAAGAACCCAGAGGCTTGGGACATGCAATCTTTACGGCGAGACATTTTATCGGGAATGAGCCTTTTGCGGTACTTCTCGGTGATGACGTTGTTGTATCCAAAAAGCCCTGCTTAAGCCAGATGATAGATGTATATAATGAATATAAGACTTCGGTACTTGGAGTACAGAGGGTTGCACATGAAGTTGTAAACAAGTACGGGATTGCGGACTGTAAGCTTATAGATGACAGGGTTTATAAGGTAAGGGACCTTGTTGAGAAGCCTGCTATAGATGAAGCTCCTTCGGATATAGCTATCCTTGGAAGATACATAATCACTCCTTCCATTTTCTCATATCTTGAAACGCAGGATGAAGGAACGGGAGGCGAGATCCAGCTTACAGATGCCTTAAAGCGTATGTGCAAGGACGAAGCCATGTATGCATACGATTTTAAGGGTCACAGATATGATGTGGGAACCAAATGCGGATTCATACAGGCAAATATAGAATTTGCCTTAAGAAATCCCGAGGTTAAGAGTGAGATGCTGGATTATATAAAGGCTCTCAATGATAATATGGATGAAATGCTTGATTATGAATAAAAAAGAAAAGACGGTCTAAACCGTCTTTTCTCAGACTGTAGACAAAGTCAGGGGCCGATGCCCCTGATTTTGTCTTTTCTAAAGCTGCTAAAACCCGCACAAATGCTGGATTTTCCGGCGATTTTATGGTATTATTTATATATCATTTCAGTGAGGGGTTTAGGCTATGATGACACAAAATACCGACTCTAAAAGAGAACAAATACAAATGTTCTGCATGGATGATCTCGTTCCGAAAGACCACCTGTTGCGACTTATCG
>JAILCT010000211.1 GCA_024690425.1 Lachnospiraceae bacterium
AGGTATTGAGATCGTTGAGATTTCAGAAGACAAGAAGTACGGTAAGTTTGTAGTAGAGCCTCTGGAGAGAGGATATGGTACAACCCTCGGTAATTCATTAAGAAGGATCATGCTTTCGTCTTTACCGGGAGCAGCAGTAAGCCAGATAAAGATAGATGGTGTTCTTCATGAGTTTTCGTCAATTCCCGGTGTTAAAGAGGATGTTGCCGAGATCATCATGAACATCAAGAGTCTTGCCATTAAGAATAACAGTTCAGGTAATGAGCCCAAGACCGCGATCATTGACTTTGAGGGCGAGGGCGTTGTTACGGCAGCGGATATACAGGTAGATCAGGATATCGAGATCATGAATCCCGAGCTTCAGATCGCAACCTTAAACGGCGGATCGGACAGCAAGCTTTATATGGAGCTTACCATAACCAAGGGCCGCGGATATCAGGGCGCTGATAAGAATAAGGGAGAGGATCTTCCGATCGGTGTTATCGCTGTAGATTCGATCTATACTCCTGTTGAGCGTGTAAACCTTACGGTTGAGAACACACGTGTCGGGCAGATAACCGATTACGATAAGCTGTCACTTGATGTATTTACAAACGGTACACTGGCACCCGACGAGGCAGTAAGCCTTGCAGCCAAGGTATTGAGCGAGCATCTTTCACTCTTCATAGATCTTTCTGAGGTTGCAGCATCTGCTGACGTTATGGCAGATAAGGAAACAGATGACAAGGATAAGGTGCTTGATATGAACATTGACGAACTCGAGTTATCGGTTCGTTCATACAACTGCCTGAAGCGTGCCGGTATCAATACGGTAGGCGAGCTTACCAATAAGACAAGCGAAGATATGATGAAGGTTCGTAACCTTGGTCGTAAGTCACTTGAAGAGGTACTTGCCAAGCTTAAGGAGTTAGGTCTTCAGCTTAACGTTGGAGAGGAGTGATCATAAGGAGGGACCCTTTGGGAGGATTCCTTATGATGCCTTAGCGGCGAGCGTATTCAAAAGAAGTACGGAGTACTTCTTACATTATATGAACTGAGTCGGTAAATCCATAAGGTGCGGCGAGGTGTTGTTTATCAATTTATGATTCGGCAGTAAGACCAAAAGGCGTGCCGGAAGGAGGAAGAAATGGCTAAGTACAGAAAATTATCAAGAACATCGAGCCAGAGGAAGGCTCTCTTAAGGAACCAGGTAACAAATCTTATCTATCATGGTAAGATCCGTACCACCGAAGCTAAGGCTAAGGAGATACAGAAGATCGTTGAGGGTCTCATCGCCCTTGCAGTTAAGGAAAGAGACAATTACGAGACAGTTACCGTTCAGGCCAAGGTTCCCTTAAAGGACAAGGACGGCAAGAGGGTAAAGGAAGTTGTTGACGGCAAGAAGGTTACCAAGTTCGAGACTGTTGACAAGGAGATCAAGAAGGATAAGCCCTCAAGGCTTCATGCAAGAAGGCAGATGTTAAGGGTTCTTTACCCCATAACAGAAGTACCTGCAGAGAACGCAGGTAAGAAGAGGAATACCAAGAAGGTTGACCTCGTTGCCAAGCTTTTTGATGAGATCGCTCCCAAGTACGAGAACCGTAAGGGTGGTTACACAAGGATCATCAAGATCGGTGAGCGTAAGGGTGATGCAGCAATGGAAGTATTCATCGAGCTTGTATAATAACAGGAATTTATAATGTATCGTAAAGAAGTCGCAAGGGAACTTGCGACTTCTTAAATTATCCTATATAGTATTAGCTATGAGTTTGATCAGGGCAGATAAAGTAACATTTGAATATATCCGCAGAGACAAGGACGGTGCGGTTGACGGAGTCACCAAGGCAGTTGATGGCGTTGACCTTACTGTTGAACAGGGCGACTTTATTGCAATACTCGGACATAACGGTTCCGGGAAGAGCACTCTCGCCAAGCATTTCAATGCCCTTCTCCATCCGGTTGAAGGGACTGTATTTGTGGACGGTAAGGATACAAGGGATGAGAAGCATCTCTGGGACATAAGGCAGACTGCGGGTATGGTATTCCAGAATCCGGACAATCAGATAATCGGTACCGTGGTTGAGGAAGATGTTGCTTTCGGACCGGAGAATATGGGCGTTCCCTCCCGCGAGATATGGGAGAGGGTACAGAAGAGCCTTAAGAGTGTTGATATGTATACGTACAGGAAGCACTCACCATCTCGTCTTTCAGGCGGACAGAAGCAGAGGATAGCCATTGCCGGAGTCCTTGCGATGCAGCCTAAATGCATAGTGCTCGACGAACCTACGGCAATGCTTGATCCTGTGGGACGTAAGGAAGTAATAGATGCCGTACGTGAACTCAACGATAAGGAGAACATAACCGTCATCCTTATTACTCATTATATGGAAGAGGTTATTCAGGCGGATAAGGTCTTTGTAATGGATAAGGGAAGGGTTGTTATGAGCGGCAGTCCAAGGGAAGTATTCTCAAAGGCGGACAGGCTCATCGAAATAGGGCTGTCAGTACCGCAGGTGACCCTGCTTGCTATGGAGCTTAAGAAAAGAGGGATCGCTCTTCCCGACGGAATAATAGACTCAGAGGAACTTGTAGGAGAGATATGTCGATCATTGCGGATCATTTAAGTTATGTATATTCAGGCGGTACGGCTTATGAAGTAAAGGCCCTTGACGATGTGTCCTTTAAGATAGAGGACGGAGAGTATGTGGGGCTTCTTGGGCATACGGGTTCGGGGAAGTCAACCCTTGTCCAGCTCCTTGACGGCCTCCTTAACCCTTCGTCGGGCACTGTCTATATTGACGGAGAGGATATATTCGATAAGGATTATCAGTTAAAGTCATTAAGGGGCAAGGTTGGGATCGTATTTCAGTATCCCGAGTACCAGCTGTTCGAGGCTGACGTATTTACGGATGTATGCTTCGGGCCTAAGAACCTGGGGCTTACACAGAGTGAGGTTGAACTGAGGGCATATGAGGCTCTTAAGCAGGTAGGACTTAAGGATGAGGCCTTCTATCAGTCGCCCTTCGACCTTTCGGGCGGTGAGAAGCGCCGTGTAGCCATAGCGGGCGTGCTTGCGATGAAGCCCAAGGTGCTCATACTTGACGAGCCTACGGCGGGGCTGGATCCGGCCGGACGGAAGTGGATACTTGAGCTTGTGGCAAGGCTGCGTAAAGAGAACGGGATGACCATTATCCTTGTGTCGCATTCGATGGACGATCTTGCAGAGAACGCGCACAGGCTTATGGTCATGGACAGTGGACGCCTCGTGATGGATGGAAATCCCGTCGAAGTGTTTAAGCATTACCGGGAGCTTAAGGAAATGGGGCTTGATATTCCGGAAGTTCTAAAGGTACTGTATATGCTTAGGGAAAACGGGCTGGATGCAGGTACGGATGCGATAACCGTGGCCCAGGCAGCCGATGAGATAGAACGTTTGTATAAGACAAGGTAGAAAAGATGTTAAGGGACATTACCCTGGGTCAGTATTATCCTGCGGAATCGGTCATTCACAAGCTGGATCCGAGAGTCAAGATAATCGGGACCTTTCTCTATATAATTTCATTATTTCTGGTACGTGACATATGGGGCTATGCCGTGGCCCTTGCTTTTCTTACGTCTATGATCTTTATATCCAGGGTTCCGCCTTCATACATGGTCCGGGGTCTTAAGGGCATATTATTCATTCTCGTGTTTACAGCTGCCTTCAATGTATTCTTTACACCCGGTGAAGTTATCTGGCAGTTCGGAAGGGTGCATGCAACAAGGGAAGGACTCAGGATAGCAATAAGGATGGTGATAAGGCTTATCTTTCTTGTTATGGGAACTTCAATAATGACACTTACGACAACCCCCAACCAGCTGACAGACGGTCTTGAGAGGGTATTAAGGCCGTTAAGGCATATCGGGGTACCGGTTCATGAGGTTGCCATGATGATGTCGATCGCCCTTTCCTTTATTCCCATCCTGATAGAGGAGCTTGATAAGATCATGAAGGCCCAGAGTGCCCGCGGCGCTGACTTTGAATCAAAGAGGCTGTCCGTAAGGCTTAAAAGCATGGTGCCTGTTCTTGTTCCCCTTTTTGTGTCAGCATTCAGGAGGGCGGGTGATCTTGCAAATGCCATGGAAGCAAGGTGCTACCATGGCGGAGAAGGACGTACAAGGATGAAGCCCCTGCGATATGTAAAACGGGATATCTGTGCTTATCTTATCCTTATCCTGTATCTGGCACTTGTCATCACGGTGGGTATAATTTTCTGAGGTATATACTGATCTGGGTAAATAGGGTATAATATGAAACGAGTCATGCTTACCGTCGCATATGACGGGACCGGGTACTGCGGCTGGCAGATACAGCCCGATAAGGCGACGATTGAGGGAATCCTTAACGAGGAATTGTCTGCACTTCTTAATGAGGAGATACATGTGATCGGTGCGAGCCGTACCGATACGGGAGTCCATGCACTGGGTGCTGTATGCGTGTTTGACACGGATTCCAGGATCCCGGGTGACAAGTTCTCATTTGCATTGAATATGAGCCTGCCTGAGGATATACGGATCATGTCATCAAGGCAGGTAGCTGATGACTTTCATCCAAGAAGGGTCAACTGCAGGAAGACCTATCAGTACAGGATATACAATGATACCTTTCAGCCTCCGACAAGAAGGCTGTATACACATCATGTTTACGGACCGCTTGATACAGAGGCCATGAACGAAGCTGCCGGGTATCTTACGGGAGAACATGATTTTACCTCTTTTGCAAGGATCCGGGAGGACCAGGGAACGGTATCCTGCGTAAGGACGATATATGAGCTCAGCGTAGAGCGCGAAGGGAAAGAGGTTGTCATATCGGTAACGGGTAACGGCTTCCTGTATAATATGGTAAGGATAATAGCAGGTACCCTTATCGAAGTGGGACAGGGGAAATACGAGCCTGCAGCGGTCAGGGATATGCTGGATGCACGTGACAGATCATCATCCGGACAGACGGCACCGGCCCGCGGACTGACTCTTGTGGGATATGAATTTGAGGATATGAACAGGGAGATGGTATGATGGGCAGGTCATCCCGGGAAAAGGACAGTGAATATGCCGGAAGTTCATACGAGCAGATATGTGAAGCATCATCCTTTAGGGATGCGGAAAACAGCAGCCGGACGGGGATGATGGACAGGCTTCCTCTTTATGCCCTTATTTTGGGTATATTGTCTTTATTCTGTGTTTTCTTTTCAAACGGATACTTAATAAGCATGCTGGGTCTTCTTATAGATGCGCATGCCCTTAACAAGGGAACAAGGAAGCAGAGAACAGCGACGGCAGCTGCCATATGCTGTGCCCTGTCCATTCTTGTATATATTGTTTTTGTCGCAGCCAGGCCGCTTCTTGCCGATATGCCATGGTATATGTTCGTTATGGAGAAGGTAGAAGCTATATTCGGCTGATCAGGTGCAGTAAGATAGGAGGTTATATGGTTTCAAGGGAAAGGATCGGTGAGCTTGTAAAGGAGCTCACGCTTGATGAGAAGCTTAAGATGATACACGGTGCCGAATTTTTTAAAACGGCGGGAATCGATAGACTCGGGATTCCGCCGCTTGTTTTTTCGGACGGACCCATGGGGGTAAGGCTTGACTTTCATCCTGACAGCTGGGATAAGATCAATTATTCGGATGATTTCGTAACCTACCTGCCCTGTAATTCCGCACTTGCAGCTACCTTTAACAGAGAGCTTGCATTTGAGACGGGAAGTGTGCTCGGAGAAGAGGCAAGGGGACGCGGCAAGGATGTTATACTTGGTCCCGGCGTAAACATCAAGAGATCTCCTCTATGCGGAAGGAATTTCGAGTATTTTTCGGAAGACCCCTATCTTACCAAGGAGCTTGCGGTTGAATACGTTAAGGGAGTTCAGCAGCATGACGTTGCTGCCTGCGTTAAGCATTTCCTGGCTAATAACCAGGAGACCGACAGGCTCCAGGTTGATACCATAGTTGATGAAGAAGCCCTGCGCGAGATATACATGCCTGCCTTTTATGATGTCGTAAGGCGCGGCGGTGTGTATTCGCTTATGGGCTCATATAACAGGATAAACGGTAAATTCGGTTCTCAGCACACTCATTATTTAAATGATGTACTGCGTGACGAGTGGGGTTTTGACGGACTTGTCGTATCCGACTGGGGAGCCATACACGATACCGAAGAGGCGGCAAAGTCAGGCCTTGATGTGGAGATGTCCGTGACGCCTGATTTTGACGATTACTATATGGCAAATCCCCTTAAGAAACTCATAGAAGAGGGGAAGATAAGCGAAGAACTGATAGATAAGAAGGTAGAGCACTGCCTTGTCCTTATGAACAGGCTTAACATGCTCGACGGTGAGAGGAAACCGGGTGCCTACAATACACCTGAGCACAGGGAGAAGGCCCTTAGGGTTGCCGAGGAATCAGTCGTCCTTCTTAAGAATGACAAGAATATCCTGCCGCTTGACAAGAAGTTAAAGAAACTCCTTGTGATAGGAGAGAATGCCGAGAAGCTGCATGCTCTTGGCGGCGGAAGTGCCGAGATAAAGGCCCTTTACGAGATATCACCCCTTATGGGAATAAAGAAGCTGCTTGGGGGCAATACCGAAGTTAAGTATGCCAAAGGCTATTCGTGCGATATATTCAGGGGTAATGACGAAGAGAAATGGCAGGAGAGGTCGCTTGACCTTGATTATGTCCGCGTCGGAAGCAATGAAGAGGCCGATGCGAGGATGAAGGATCTGAGGATACAGCTCAGAAACGAAGCACTGGAGCTTGCAAAAGAATATGAAAATATCATCTTCGTCGGGGGGTCCGACCATGTGCCGGGTCACGACAGCGAGGGTGATGACAGGGAAGATATAAAGCTTCCTTATGAACAGGATATACTTATTAAGGAGCTCCTTAAGATCCGGCCCGATGCGGTCATCGTTCTTACCGCGGGAAGCGTGCAGGATATGGGAGAGTGGATCGATGATGCCCATGCCCTTGTATGGGGATGGTACGGCGGTATGGAAGGCGGTACGGCCATAGCGGAAGTCCTCTTCGGGGATGTCAATCCTTCGGGAAGGCTGCCCGAGACCTTCTATAAGGACTTGTCCCAGTGCAGCGCCCATGCGATCGGTGAATACGGTCTTAAGGACAGGGTTGAATATAAGGACGGTATCTTCGTAGGTTACCGTTTTACGGATAAATACGGATATGAGCCGAGGTTCCCCTTCGGTTACGGTTTATCCTATACGACCTTTGAATGTGAAGGCGGCACGGTTGATGCAGAATCATCAGCATACAATGTTACCGTTAAGAACACGGGAAAATGCGCCGGCAAGGTCTCGGTACTTGTATATATGAAAGGAAAGGCAGACGAAGCACCCAAGGTACTGGCGGGCTTTGATAAGGTCTATCTTGAACCCGGCGAGTCGAAGTCCGTGAAGGTCGACATCACCGACGGGGTTATCGAAGGCCGTGATTACTTTGCAGTTATCTGAAATTAATCGTTGACACACCGGGAGCCGTGTAATATAATGTTTAGGCGTGACAAGAGGTGGAGTGCGCCATAGCCCCGGTGTTCACACACTTGTCTGACAGAATAAGTATGGATGCGCGAGTGTCATTTCCCAACACGGACGCTGTTTTAACGGAGGAACTGATAATGAAGACTTTTATGCCAAACGAGGCTGCCGTTGAGAGAAAATGGTATGTCGTTGACGCTACAGGTTATACATTGGGTCGTCTCTCATCAGAGATCGCCAAGATATTAAGAGGTAAGAATAAGCCTATATTCACACCTCATGCCGATACAGGTGATTATGTTATCGTAACCAACGCCGACAAGGTTGTTGTTACAGGTAAGAAGCTTGACCAGAAGATTTACTATCGTCATTCAGAGTATGTAGGCGGTATGAAGGAGCAGACCTTGAGGGAGAAGCTTGCCAAGGCTCCTACCGAGGTTGTTGAGAAGGCTGTAAGAGGAATGCTTCCTAAGGGACCTCTCGGAAATAAGATGTACAAGAAGTTATTTGTCTATGCAGGAGCTGAGCATCCGCATGCTGCTCAGAAGCCTGAAGAGATCAAGTTCTAAGAGAGGATTGAAAGGAGGAAATTACAGTGGCTAAGGCAGTAGAGAAATACTACGGAACAGGCAGAAGAAAGAAAGCTATCGCAAGAGTATACTTAACACCCGGTAAGGGTAATATCACAATAAACAAGAGGTCTATCGACGAATATCTCGGACTTGAGACGCTTAAGACGATCGTTCGTCAGCCCCTTGTAGCAACTGACAATGTTAACAAGTTCGATATTCTTGTTAATGTTCACGGTGGCGGATACACCGGTCAGGCAGGTGCAATCAGGCATGGTATCGCAAGGGCACTTGTTAAGGCAGACGCTGAGTATCGTCCCACTCTTAAGGCAGCAGGCTTCTTAACCCGTGATCCTCGTATGAAGGAGAGGAAGAAGTACGGTCTCAAGGGCGCAAGACGTGCACCTCAGTTCTCAAAGAGATAAGGATTCCTGCAAAATACAGGGTATGGAAAGGGTTTCCAAGCTTGCTTGGGAATCCCTTTTTATATCCTGTCATTATGCCGTCATTATTCCCGACTCACTGATGACGGACCGGTCAGGATATGCTACAATTACATTATCTATATCAGATTCATTTTTCATACGAGGGATAGAATGAGATCAATATATGTTAATCAGGTTGGATACAGGCCGGGAGATACAAAGAGGGCGGTTCTTAATTTCCCTGCGGAAGGATTCAGTGTTGTAAATGCTAATGGTGAGACGGTATACACAGGTACGGTTTCGCATTTTGGCCCGGACAGTATTTCGGGAGAAGATACTTATGTGGCGGACTTCAGTAAGCTTGGTGCCGATGGCGGTTCGGGAGATAAATACAGGGTGACGGCAGACGGCGTAAGCTCTGCGTCTTTTTGCATTTCCGACAAGGCTTATGACAAGCTTATGAAGGATGTCTGCAAGTGTTTCTATTTTCTCCGCTGTGGAGATGCACTTACCGAGGAATATGCAGGTGTTTATTACCATAAGCCCTGCCATATGGACAAGGCGACTGTTTACGGAGAAGGGACTAAGGTCGATGTGTGCGGCGGATGGCATGACGCAGGTGACTACGGAAGGTACTCCACGGCAGGTGCAGTGGCTCTTGCCCATCTGCTTTACGGGGTTCGCTTCTTTAACGGGCTTCAGAAGGTGAACTTCGATATTCCCGCAGTCAAGTGTGATAATGGCAGCTATCCCGATATTCTGGCTGAAGCTAAGGTCGAGCTTGACTTTTTACTTAAGATGCAGCGGGATGACGGAGCTGTGTGGCATAAAGTCACGACCTTTAATCATGCACCTTTCATCATGCCCGAGGATGATAAGGATGAGCTCTTCCTTTTCCCTGTATCTTCAATGGCTACGGCAGATATTGCCGCTGTTTTTGCACTGGCTTATACAGTATATAAGGATTACGATAAAGCTTATTCCGAGGCATTGCTTGCCGCGGCGAACAGGGCTTATGACTGGCTTGTGAAGAATCCGGAGCCTGTATTGTTTAAGAACGCCGAGGGATCCAACACCGGCGAGTACGGTGAAGATGAGGATATCTCGAACAGGTTCTGGGCAGCTGCATCGATGTATGAGGCTGTCGGAGATAAGAAGTATAATACAGACGTGGTAAAATACAGGGATGAACTTGAGAGATTGGGCGGTGAATCAGTATTTACCGGTTTTGGCTGGGCCCCGGTTGCGGGATTTGGAGCCTTGTCGATCATACTTAAGAACGATGGGGATGACATTGAGAAGCGGATGAAGGAATGCTTTGTAAATGAGGCGGACAGGCTGTGTGAGGTTGCCAAGGGAAACGGATTTAATCTGTGCATGGGAGCATACAGCTTTTTCTGGGGATCCAACATGGAACTGCTTAAGTCCCTTATGGTGATCACGATGGCTAAGAGCATAAAAGATGATCCAAGCTACGCCGGTGTTATCAGCTCGGGTATCGATTATCTGTTGGGATGCAACAGCATGGATACAAGCTATGTTACGGGACATGGGGAGAAGGCTTACAGGAACCCTCATTTGAGGCCTACGGTTACTGATGATATCGAAGACCCATGGCCGGGTCTTGTTGCGGGAGGACCCAACAGTGGATTGCAGGATGAGAAGGCTGCATGGCTTCCTCATGACCTTCCCCCGATGAAGTGCTATCTTGACGCATGGGAGTGCTACTCGCTTAATGAGATAACCATTTACTGGAACTCACCGCTTGTATTTGTACTTGCATCGATGCTGTGAATCAAATGATCATGAATATATGGAACAGGCTCACATTACATTGTATTCTGAGCCTGTTTTGTTTCATGCAAGTTATGATAAAACCGGTAACAAAAAATAATTGGTATCCGTACCCGCGAGCCTGTATAATGATATATGACACATGCTGATTTACACCGGGATAAAGAAAGGAAGATCGTATGGAAAATTTTGAATTCTACTCACCAACATGTTTTGTTTTTGGCAAGGATACTGAGAATCAGGCCGGTAAATATGTTAAGAGATTTAACGGTTCCAAGGTGCTCATCCATTACGGGGGAGGAAGTGCGGTCCGCTCGGGCCTTCTTGACAGGATTAAAAAGTCACTCGATGGGGAAGGCATATCCTATGTTGAACTGGGCGGCGTTAAGCCCAATCCCAGGAGCGGCCTTGTATACGAAGGTATAGATATCTGCAAGAAGCAGGGTGTTGACTTTGTCCTTGCCGTAGGCGGAGGAAGCGTTATAGATTCGGCCAAGGCCATAGCTGCAGGGGCCCTTTATGACGGGGACTTCTGGGACTATTACCAGGGCAAATGGATAGAAGAGGCATTACCGATAGGAACCGTGCTTACCATAGCAGCGGCAGGCAGCGAGGGTTCGGGCGATTCTGTCGTTACCAAGGAAGATGGCATGTTCAAGCGCGATGCCCACGGCGATGTTATAAGGCCTAAGTTCTCGATCCTTAATCCTGCCCTTACACAGACTCTGCCTCCTTATCAGACGGCAGCAGGTATTACCGATATTATGGCACACCTGTATGAGCGTTATCTGACCAACACGGAAGAGGTTGAGGTTACCGACAGGCTTATCGAGGGTCTTCTCCTTACCATGATCCATGAGGGTCCGCGTGTTATAGCCGATCCCGATAATTACCAGGCGCGTGCCAATATAATGTGGGCAGGAACCATGGCACACAACAATTCGGTAGGCGTGGGAAGAAGCCAGGACTGGAATTCACATACTATTGAACATGAGCTGTCAGCTCTCTATGACTGTGCTCACGGTGCAGGACTTGCGGTAACCATGCCGGCAGTATTTACATATCAGTTATCCCATAATGTGATGAGGTTTGCCCAGATCGCAGTAAGGGTATGGGGCTGCCAGATGGATTTTGCCAACCCGGAAGCAACGGCTAAGGCAGGGATCGAAGCCTTCAGGAACTTCCTCATCTCGATAGGGATGCCTAAGAACTTTAAGGAGCTGGGAGCTAAGGAAGAGGATATCCCGAAGCTTGTTGATATCCTGTGCCACGGTGACGGAAGGAAGGGATCGATCTCCGGATTCATCACACTTAACGAGGACGACTGTACGAAGATATATAAGATGATGATATGATCGCGAATGGTGGGTAAATAATATAAAGGAATATGAAAATGGCTGACAGACATTACAAAAACTTCCAAACAGTAGTATACATTCCGGCGCAGGTGGCTGAATCATTCACGCCGGAGAAGCTTGCCGAGGATTATGACTTTCTTGAGAAGTACATAGGCCTTGATAAGGTATACCTTGAGACCCACAGGGACAGGCATGATGTAAGTGAAGATCAGATAAAGCGGGTCAAGGGATTCCTTGAAGAGAAGGGCGTTGCCGTATCGGGCGGGATCACGACCACGATACATGACTTTGAAGGGGCAGAAGCGGGAAAGCAGAGGATATTTGAGACCTTCTGCTATACCGATCCTGCCATGCGTGAACGTATCAGGACCATTGCGGAATACACGGCGGGACTTTTCGATGAAGTGATCCTGGATGATTTTTACTTCACCAACTGTACCTGTGAGCGCTGCATAAAGGAGAAGGGTGACAGGAGCTGGGTGGAATTCAGGAGAGACCTTATGGAGGATGTATCGAGGAATCTTATCGTGAATCCCGCTAAGGCCGTTAATCCCGGAGTCCGTATGGTGATTAAGTATCCCAACTGGAGAGAGTCATACCACTTCACAGGATACAGGCCCGACACGCAGGATACTGTTTTCGATGCGACCTATATAGGGACGGAGACGAGGAGCCCTTCGTATGCGGATCAGCACCTGCCCGAGTATCTTAGTTATTCGCTTGTAAGGTTCATTGAGAATGCATGGCCGGGAAGGAACGGCGGCGGATGGTTCGATCCCTACCAGTGCTGGTCGGCTGACCGCTACCTTGAGCAGGCTTATCTTACAGCCTTCGCAGGAGCCCGGGAGCTTATGCATTTCCAGTGGTCGGATATCGTGGGTAATTACTTCGCAGGACCTATGGGGATACAGCTTAAGAAGATCGACAAGCTCCTTGACGGAGCCGGAAAGCCTACTGGCATTATGACATATATACCTCATGCTTCATCCGGGGAGAACCACCTTGAGATGAGGCTTGGAATGATAGGGATCCCGATAGAGGCTACGCCTGTATGGCCGGGAGACAGTGACAGGATTCTTATTACAGAAAGCGCTGCTGCGGACGGAGACATCATTGACAGGCTTGCAGGCTTTGTTGAAGGCGGAGGGGATGCGATCATAACGAGCGGATTCCTCAGAGCCAAAGGAGATGAATTAAGGGCAGCAGGCCTTACGGAAAGCTATGTGAGTGACAGGAAGCTTACTGTGACAAGATATCATGTTACCGGTGATGATGCAGGCTATACCGATCATCGCACCCCCATCCTGTTTCCGGAGATAGTTCATGGGAACAATGCATCCTGGTCATTGCTCAACGGAGGTGACGGGGATTACCATGCATCACTATTCCTTCGGAGCGCATATGGAAAGGGCAGGCTCTATATAATGGCCGTGCCTGATAATTACTCTGATCTTTACAGGATGCCGCGTATGGCGACGGATGTTTACAAGCGGACCCTGAGTCACGATATTTATGCATCAGGCTCTAACTTTTCGATGTTTACATATGACGATGACAGCCTGATCCTTTACCGCTATGCTAAGGGTGATGTGCGTCCTGCCCATGTAAGGTTGTACAGCCGCAAAAAAGCAGGGGGATTTAAGGATGCGGCAACGGGTGAACACATACCTGTCCAGCCTGTGATAATACGTGAGGATTTTACAGAGAAAACCTATTACACCGCAGATGTGATCGTCTCCCCCGGAATATTCCGCAAGTTTATTATAGAATGATCTGCATTTGTGATATAATGTAAACATGACAAGGGATAATCAGGATCTTTATTTACAATTCTTAAGGGAAATAGCCCTGGGCGACGGTGATCTGAACATGCTCACCGAAGCCCTTTCGGGCGTTGCCTATTATTATCATATAAGCGCGATCGAGGCGGAGCTTCTTGGAGATCACAGGCTTGACCAGAAGGAGATCACCCTTTTTGAGAGGGAGAATGCCGATCCTGTCGGAGAGCCTGTAAAATATGTATTTGAATCCAATAATGGTCCTGCGATAGTGATATATGTATATGCGGATGAGAAGCCCTTTAACGAAGAGGAGAAGGAAGAGCTCGAGATATATGCGACCAACTGCTGCTTCGCTCTTCAGAAATATCAGATGGCCCGGTTCATGAAGCTTGCAAGGGACCGTCAGTTCAATACATGGCTTCTTAACGTCGACGGATTCTTAAAGCAGGTTACCCTGATGATGAATACAGGATATAAGCTGTCGGAGTATTCGGCCTTCTGCTTTAACATCAAACAGTTTACCGATGTGAACAAGCGCTACGGAAGGAAGAAGGGGAACGAAGTACTGGCAGGGTACGGGAAGAGCATAAACGACAGGCTGAAGGAGGATGAACTCGTAGGCCACCTTGGCGGAGATAACTTTATCGCTCTTGTCAAGAGGTCAGGGCAGAAGGACTTACTTAAATATCTTGAAGATGTGCGAGTCAGGATAGAAGTGGACGGTAAGAAGGAAGACGTTCACCTGGCGGCTTACGTCGGTGTGTGGGAGATAGATGATGACAATACGGATATAGAAGCACTTATTGGCAAAGCTCTTGTGGGGCTTAACCAGGCCAGGAAGAAGCACATAGGCCAGGTGTTAGTGACTGATTTTATGATCGGGCAGATGAAGAGTCTGAAGGAAGTGCTTGAGCATTACGAGGAAGCCCTGAAGACTAAGGAATTCAGCATCTTTTATCAGCCCAAGGTGGATTCAAGGACCAACACGCTGGTCGGAGCCGAAGGACTGGTAAGATGGTTCAGGGGTGATAAGATGATATCGCCAGGGATATTTATTCCGGCGCTTGAAGATAACGGTACGATAAAAGAGCTTGACTATTACGTATTACGGCAGGCCTGCGAAGACATTAAGGAATGGGTCGATAAGGGATATGAACCTGTTCCGGTGTCTGTGAATTTCTCAAGGCGTGATCTTAAGGACAGGAAGCTTGCCTGGAATATAAACAAGATCATTGAGGAGGCAGGCATTGACAAGAGCCTTATAGAGATAGAGCTTACGGAAACGGTTGATGCCGATGAGCACGGAGAACTGTCGAAGTTTATCGATGAACTTTATAAGATGAATATAAAGACTGCGATCGACGATTTCGGTGCAGGCTATTCATCGCTTGCAACGCTTAGGGAGTTCAGTGTCCATTCACTTAAGCTTGACAGGTCGTTTGTCAATACGGATGATTTTTCCTGGAAGGATGAGATAATACTTAAGGACATTATCCATATGGCAGGTGAACTGAGCATGGATGTGCTGTGTGAGGGCGTTGAGAGGGTTGACCAGCTGGCACTTCTTAACAGCGTCAGCTGTTACGTGATCCAGGGTTACTATTATGATAAGCCTCTGAAAAGAGATGAATATGAGGAAAGGCTTAAGAACAAGAAATATAAGAAATGAAAAATAAGAAATTACTCGGGAATGCGATACTTATGTTCACGGCTGCGATATGGGGCATGGGATTTGCCTGGCAACGGCTGGGGATGGAGGATATCGGTCCGGTTACCTTTACAGCCGCGAGGGAGATCATATCCGCTGTATTTATCGGGATAGTGGCGGTTATAATAAACGGAATAGCCAGGAAAAAGGAAAGGATCCGGTCGGGTCCTTTTTATTCTGACAGTCGGGACAGATCTGCAAGGGAGCGCAGGGGAGCAACGATCAGGGGCGGCATATGCTGCGGTGTGTTCCTTGTGTCGGCCACCCTCTTCCAACAGTGGGGAATAGTGTATACGACGGCCGGAAAGGCCGGCTTTATCACCGCAATGTATATGCTGTTTGTTCCGATAGTAGGGTTTGTTTTATTCAAGATGAGACATTCATGGACTGTGTGGCTGGCGGTTGCCCTGGGTGTTGTGGGAATGTATTTCCTGTGCATGAACGAAGTGCTGTATCTGACTAAGGGGGATGCCCTGATGCTCGTGTGTGCCCTTCTCTACAGCGGGCATATACTCTGCTGCGATCATTTTGTAGAAAAGGCTGAGCCCATAAGCATGTCGGCCATTCAGTTTGTTACCGCATCGGTGATATCGCTGGTGCTTGCCTTTATTTTAGAGGTCCCGCAGGCCTCACAGATAAGGACGGCAATCTTACCTATACTGTATTGTGGTTTCGTTTCGGGTGGAATGGGTTATACCCTTCAGATAGTGGGACAGAAGTTCGCCGATCCCACACCTGCTTCGCTTATTATGAGCCTTGAAGCGGTATTTGCGGTTCTTGGAGGTGTCCTGATGCTTGGCGAGAGGATGACCTTACGTGAAGGTGCAGGATGTATAATAATGTTTGTTGCCATAATCCTGGTACAGATAGACCGTAAGGGGGACCAAGAAGCGCTGGACCCTACATCCATCCCCCGTCAAGAGTGATGACCTGCCCGGTGATATAACTGTTACCAAGGCACAGACTGCATACAAGATCTGCTACCTCATCCGGCCGGCCCATGCGGCCTGCCGGAATTTCTTCTATTATGGAAGAAATGTCATCTGCATCAAAGATCCTGTTCATGTCGGTATCTATCATTCCGCAGGCTATGGCATTAACACGAATGTTACTGGGAGCAAGTTCCCTGGCAAGAGCCCTGGTAAATGCGTTAAGGCCGCCCTTGGAAGCGGAATAAGCCACTTCCGTTGATGCACCCCGCTCTCCCCAGACAGAAGATATGTTTATGATGCAGCCATCCTTCTTCTTAAGCATGAGGGGTACTGCAAGCCTTGAGCAGTAGAAGGCAGAGCTTAAGTTGACGCCTATGACTCTGTTCCATTCTTCTGGGGTCATGTCCTGGATAAGGCCTACATATGATATCCCGGCGTTGTTGACAAGGACATCAAGCTTTTCTACACCTTCAAACAGGCGGTCAGCCTGTGAAGGATCCGAGAGATCACCTGTGAAAGTCCGGCAGGTGATCTTATAAGCCTCCCGTAATTCTGCGGCCAGTTCATTAAGCATTTCTTCATTATTGATACAGGTTATCGTAAGGTCATAGCCTGACCGAGCCAGACCTTCTGCTATGGCCCGTCCGATACCCCTTGATGCACCTGTTACAATTGCGTGTTTATTCTTCATATAATATAATATATCTGACATTGAAAAATGGGTCAAGAAGACACGGGGACGGTTCTACTGTCTTCACATGATAAGCAAAAGAAAACTCCTTATATTAAAAAATGTGAAGACAGTAGAACCGTCCCCGTGTCTTCATCCCTGAAACCGTGAAATGGAGGAAAAGATATGGCTAATGTATATGATCTGATAATAGTAGGCGCAGGCCCGGCAGGACTTACGGCAGCAATATATGCCAAGAGAGCGGAACTGAATGTTCTGCTTATAGAGAAGAACTACATAAGCGGGGGCCAGATAATCAATACATATGAGATCGACAACTATCCGGGACTGCCCGGGTTGTCGGGAATGGATCTTGCCACCAAGATGTCCGAGCACGTGGATAATTACAAAACAGAGCGCATCACGGCCGATATAACAGGCCTTGAACTTGCGGGAAATATCAAGAAGGTGAGGACGGATAAGGGCGACTATGAAGCAAGGGCCCTTATACTGGCAACAGGCAATTCACCGGGTAAGCTTAAGGTAAAGGGTGAACAGGAACTTGCCGGAATGGGCGTATCTTACTGCGCAACCTGTGATGGTGCCTTTTTCAGGAAGAAAACAGTCGCCGTAGTGGGCGGCGGTGATGTGGCTGTTGAGGATGCCATCTTTTTGGCAAGAGGCTGTGCCAAGGTCTACATTATACACAGAAGGAATGAACTCCGCGCGGCAAAGACCCTTCAGACCGCACTCTTTGCATGCGAGAATGTTGAACCTGTGTGGGACAGCGTTGTCGAGGAAATAGAAGGATCCGGATCTGTTGAGAAGGTCAGGGTTAAGAATGTCAAGGACGGATCCGTGAAGGATATAGAGGTTAACGGTGTGTTCATCGCTGTCGGAAACGATCCCAATTCTTCCTATATAACAGGCGGACAGAATAAGGATGAGCTTAAGGAGGGCGAACTTCTTCTTGATGCGAAGGGTTACGTTATCGCGGGCGAGGACTGTGCCACCAACGTTCCCGGTGTTTATGCTGCGGGAGACCTTCGGGCAAAATCACTCAGGCAGGTTGTTACAGCAGTTGCCGATGGCGCCAATGCGGTTTATTCCGTTGAAAAATATCTTCTATAGTATTATATAAAGGCTCCGATATGAAAGGGTGACATATGCCGTGATATGTGACAGTGTTAACAAAAATTTAACAATTGCCCTCTAAGCCGCTCAGACAGTGAAGTGGTCAAAATAATGTCACATACCATATCTTGTGTTATGGGGTTTTGAGTTGACAAATCTTCGATACAGTGGTATATTTTCGCGTGAATGTAAAAAAGTTGTAACAAATACCAGGTAGTTTTAAGGAGACTTTATGAAGAATAATGTAATCAGAGTTGCGGCCATCATAACGGCAACCGCAATGGTTATTACAGGACTTTCGACAGTAGATACATATGCAGCAACAGCATCAAACGTACTTCCGTCAAGCGGCGGTATCCTCGTAACAGGTAGTGGTACATCGCTTAAGGATATCAAGGCTGAAAGAGCAAGAAGTGCCGCAATGCAGAAGGCACAGAGCATCCATAATAAGGCTAACGAAACTGTATCCGATGATGCAGGTAACCTTACCGCAAGCGCCAGTGACAAGGTAGATATTTCGATAAAGGCTGAAACGCCTGCTTCCAAGGCAGTACGGGAAGCCGGAACACTGGGCGGGTCATCGATAGTAGGCATGGCTGCGACCATCACCGTAAGTGAGACGGAAGAAGCCAAGGAGCTTGTAGCCCAGACAGAGGCCGAAGCTGTGGCAGAGAGGGAAGCTCAGCTATCCGCCAATTCAGTATCCGCCAATTCGGTATCCGGTAATTCGGTATCTGCCAATTCAGTATCCTGCAACTCGGTATCCGCTGATAAGGTTAAGGTAGAAACGGTCGATGAGATCCTTGAGAAGAAGGCATCACAGGCACCTACCATAGAAGTTGCCATCGCATCAGGTAATTTTGATTCCGATGAGGACTTCAGCAAGCTTGTTATCGCTCAGGTTACCTACTATGTAAATGTAAGGGATATCCCCAGTGAGGACGGAGAGGTTGTAGGTAAGCTGTACAATCACTCAGCAGGTGAATGGCTCGACAAGGAAGGCGACTGGTATAAGATCAAGTCCGGCAGTGTTACCGGTTATGTTAAGGGTGAGTTCGTGGTCAGTGGCGAGGCAGCCGTTGATCTTGCAAGGAAGGTTGGCGAGAGAGTTGCGGTCGTAACTACCACAACACTTAAGGTAAGAGAGAGTGCAAGCCTTGATTCACCGGTTCTCGGTCTTGTTCCCATGGAGGACAGGCTTACAGTAGTTGAAGAGAACGATAACTGGTGCAAGGTATCCATAGAGGAAGGTGACGGCTGGGTAAACAAGGAATACGTTAAGGTATCTACCGAGTTCCCCAAGGCCGAGAGCAAGGCAGAAGAGGAAGCCCGTATCCGCAAGGAAGAGGCTGCAAGAAAGGCAGCTATCGCAGCAGCCAACAGGGCAGCTTCACGAGGCAAGGGCGGCAAGTCCGGCAAGGGCAGCAAGTCCGGCGGCGGCGGTGGCGGAAGCTACGCAGCTTCCGGTGGTGGACCGGGTGCATCGGTTGCCAATTACGCACTGCAGTTCGTGGGTAATCCGTATGTATACGGTGGTTCCTCACTTACCGGCGGTACCGACTGTTCAGGATTTACGATGTCGGTATACAGGAACTTCGGCGTATCACTGCCTCACTCATCAGGTGCCCAGAGAAGCATGGGTTACAGTGTAGGCGGACTGGCCAACGCCCAGGCAGGCGATATAGTATGCTACTCGGGTCATGTAGGTATCTACATCGGCGGAGGTCAGATAGTACACGCAAGTACAGCCAAGACCGGTATCAAGGTATCTAATGCAGGCTACAGAAATATACTTGATGTAAGAAGAATTTTTTAAAATTTGAAATCACCCGAAAATGAGTTATAATCACCTTATAGCTATTTTCGGGTGATCGTTATGTTGAATGAGAATAACAGCAAAACAGTTGATTTTACAAGTCACAGATATCTGGCCTTTCAGATACTCTTCTTCGTGGGCGCGGTACTGATTAACTTTATCCTGCCCCGTACAGCAGGCTATTTTCATCTGCCCCTTTATCTCGATAACGTGGGTACGCTTGTGACAGCAGTACTTGGCGGTTACCTGCCGGGTATAGTCGTAGGCTACCTTAACAATATAATAAATATGCAGGGCAATCCCGGTAACGCTTATTATGTGGTCTTAAGCACCATGATAGCGGCATCGGGTTCCTATTTTGCGAGCAAGGGATGGTTCGATAAGTTTACAAAGTCACTTCTGACGATCCCTGTATTTGCCTTTATCGGCGGAGCTCTGGGCTCCATACTTACCTATCTTCTGTATGGTTACGGGATGGGTGAAGGCATATCGGCACCCTTTGCCAGAACCCTGCTTGCAAACGGGACACTGAATATCTTCTGGGCCCAGATGATATCCGATGTTACCATCGACCTTGTCGATAAGGCGATAACCGTAGTCCTTGCCTTTGCCATAATAAAGCTTATCCCCGACAGGCTGAAGCCGGGCCTTCGCCTTACCGGATGGCGTCAGGCTCCACTGTCGAGGGAAGCCCTCTATGAATCCAAGAAGAACGTTACCAGGTCCTGGTCCCTGCGCAGTAAGATAGTAGTCATCATATCGGCTATAATGGTTTGTGTTGCGGTAGTGACAACCGTTATCAGCTATATCCTGTATAATAATTTTGCCATGAGACAGTACACTTACTCCTGTACTTCGGCAGCAAGGCTGTCGGCAGGCTGTCTGGATCCGGAGAAGGTTGATGATTACCTCAAGATGGATCCTTCATCAGCTGAATACAGGGCGATCGAGAGCAGGCTTGGGAATATAAGGGCCGGTAATCCGGATGTGGAATACATTTATGTTTATAAGTTCATGGAGGACGGGGTCCATGTTGTCTTTGATCTCGATACTGTGGATGTCAAGGGTCAGGAACCGGGAACGGTTATTGAGTATGAGGAATACCTGCAGCCCTACAGGGATGACCTGCTGGCAGGCAAGCCCATCGAACCGCTGCTTGATGATACCATTTACGGCAGGCTGCTGACTGTATTTGAACCGGTGTACGATCCGGATGGCGGGTGTGTATGTTATGCGGCGGCAGATATCAAGGTTGAGGATATAAGGGTTTCGTGCCTTAATTACATGACCAAGGTATTCTCCTTATTCATGGGCTTCTACATCTTCATCCTGGCTCTCTGCATCTGGCTTGTTGACTATCATCTTATTTATCCCATAGCTGCAATGACCCTGTCTGCAAGGAAGTTCGCTTACGATACGGATGAGGCGCTTGACATAAGCGTCGACAGGCTTCAGCATCTTAATATTTCAACAGGTGATGAGATAGAGAACCTGTACGAATCACTGAGCAAGACCATCGCCGAAACGGTCGGATACCTTGAGGACGTAGAAGCCAAGGGCGAAGAGATCGCCCATATGCAGCATGGCCTGATCTATGTTCTTGCGGACCTTGTGGAGAGCAGGGACAAGAATACCGGTGATCATGTACGTAAAACAGCCGCTTATGTCCGCCTTATAATGGAGAAGATGAGGGAGAAGGGGATGTATCCCGATATCCTTACCGATGAGTACATGGAGGATGTTGCCAACTCGGCACCTCTTCACGATGTGGGTAAGATAATGGTTTCGGATACGATCCTAAATAAACCGGGCCGCCTCAGTGATGAGGAATTCGCTGTAATGAAGAGCCACACGACAGCAGGTAACCAGATAATCGCAAGCGCGATGTCGCTGGTTTCCGATTCCGGTTATCTTAAGGAAGCCAAGAACCTGGCAACCTACCATCATGAGAGATGGGACGGATCGGGCTATCCGTCGGGCCGGGCAGGAGATGATATCCCGTTATCTGCCAGGATAATGGCGGTGGCAGATGTGTTCGATGCCCTCGTATCCAAGCGAAGCTATAAGGAACCGTTTACATTTGAGAAGGCAATGTCTATCATTAAGGAGGGGGCGGGCACCCAGTTTGATCCGCAGATAGCCGCGATATTCGTTGAGTCGGCCGAGGAAGTGAGACAGATATCCAAGGCTCATGAGTCAATGCTTGGAGAAGGGATAAGGAATTTTCAGTCTGATGACAGGGGCATATGATTTCGCCCGATTCATTGCAACCTAAAGCCAAAAATGATATAATTACAAAAAGACCTGAAGGGGGTGACTGACATGAAATTTGTAATTGTCGGCAAGAACATTGATCTAACGGAAGGATTAAAGAGTGCAGTAGAAGATAAGATAGGCAAGCTTGAGCGTTACTTCACACCGGATACCGAGGTGCATGTGACATTAAGCGTAGAGAAGGATCGTCAGAAGATAGAAGTAACAATCCCGGTTAAGGGAAGCATCATCAGGTCGGAGCAGGTAAGCAATGACATGTACGTATCGATCGACCTGGTAGAGGAGATCATCGAGAGACAGCTTAAGAAGTATAAGAACAAGATCGCGAACGGCAAGTACGGCTCAGGATCTCTCAAGGAAGAGTTCATGGAGAAAGAGTACGATGAGGACGACGAGATCAAGATCGTAAGAAGCAAGAAGTTCGATATCAAGCCCATGTATCCGGAAGATGCATGCGTACAGATGGAACTTCTCGGACACGGGTTCTACGTATTCTGCAATGCGGAAACGGACCAGGTCAACGTGGTGTATAAGAGGAAGGGTAATACATACGGGCTGATCGAACCGGAGGTATAAGGTCATTAAATAAGTAAATAACAGTGAACGAGGGATTTAAGGGGATTTCGATTTCGAAGAAGAAATTGATGATCCCCTTATCTTTTTGTGTAGAGCACTTAACGAGGTATTACACGAGTTTAGTGCGAACCAGTCATCGACAGTTAGCGAGGGTGCTAAACATCCGGGGGATGTTTGTTAAGCACGGACCGGAGTGAAACGAAGACTTTTCGAGCTTAGTGGAGATGACATGTTTAAAATATAGTTGTAATAGAATAATCACTATGATATAATCACTCTTGGACACTGTTAAAAAATTAACAAGTCAAAATAAACATTTTAAGCGGAGGTATGCAAATGTCAAAAAAAGTCGTTATCGCAAGCGCTTGCCGTACAGCCATCGGTACTATGGGCGGTTCTCTGTCAACCATTCCCGTAGCTGATCTGGGCGCAATCGTTATCAAGGAAGCAGTAAACAGGGCAGGTATCAAGCCTGAAGATGTTGAGCATGTATACATGGGTTGTGTTATACAGGCAGGCCAGGGCCAGAACGTAGCTCGTCAGGCATCTATCAAGGCAGGTCTTCCCATCGAGACACCTGCAGTTACTTCTAACGTAGTGTGCGGTTCAGGTCTTAACTGTGTTAATCAGGCAGCACAGATGATAATGGCAGGAGATGCCGATGTTGTAGTAGCAGGCGGTATGGAGAACATGTCAATGGCTCCCTTCGCTATTCCCAACGGACGTTACGGCTACAGGATGATGTGGCCTTCACAGAGCCAGGGTGGTCTTGTTGATACCATGGTTAAGGATGCCCTCTGGGATGCATTCAATGATTATCATATGATAACAACCGCTGATAATATCGCTAAGCAGTGGAACCTTACAAGGGAAGAACTTGATGAGTTCGCCCTTAAGAGCCAGCTTAAGGCATGCGCTGCTATCGAGAACGGCGAGTTCAAGGAAGAGATAGTTCCCGTAGAAGTTAAGAAGAAGAAAGAAACAGTTGTATTTGATACAGACGAAGGCCCGAGGCAGGGTTCGACCATTGAAGGTCTTGCCAAGCTTCGTCCCATTAATCCTGACGGATTCGTAACTGCAGGTAATGCATCGGGTATCAACGACGGTGCTGCTGCTGTAGTAGTAATGAGCGAGGAGAAGGCTAAGGAACTTGGTGTTAAGCCCATGGCTACCTTCGTTGCAGGCGCTCTTGCAGGTGTTGATCCCACTATCATGGGTATCGGACCTGTTGCAGCTACACGTAAGGCAATGGCTAAGGCCGGTTACAAGATCGAGGACTTCGACATCATTGAGGCTAACGAAGCATTCGCTGCTCAGTCTGTTGCAGTAGGCAAGGATCTTGGTATCGATGTTGACAAGCAGCTCAATCCCAACGGTGGTGCGATCGCACTCGGACATCCCGTTGGAGCTTCAGGTGCACGTATCTTCGTAACACTCCTTCATGAGATGAAGAAGAAGGGTGCCAAGAAGGGTCTTGCTACACTGTGTATCGGTGGCGGCATGGGCTGTGCTACCATAGTAGAGATGGATTGATCAAAAAGGAGTAAAGTTATGGAATTCGTTTTATATGAACAGAAAGATGCGATCGGCATCATCACCATCAACCGTGAGAAGGCTTTGAATGCTCTTAACTCACAGGTTCTTGATGAGCTTAACGAAGCATTTGATGCTGTTGACCTTAATACAGTAAGGTGCCTTATCCTTACAGGCGCCGGGGAAAAGTCATTCGTGGCAGGCGCCGATATAGGCGAGATGTCAACCCTTACCAAGGCTGAAGGCGAAGCTTTCGGCAAGAAGGGTAATGATGTGTTCAGGAAGATCGAGACCTTCCCCATCCCCGTTATCGCAGCCATCAACGGATTCGCACTTGGCGGCGGATGTGAGATATCAATGAGCTGTGACATCAGGATCTGTTCCGAGAACGCAATGTTCGGACAGCCTGAGGTAGGTCTTGGAATCACTCCCGGCTTTGGCGGAACCCAGAGGCTTGCCCGTCTTGTGGGCGCCGGAATGGCTAAGCAGCTCATCTACACGGCACGCAATATCAAGGCTGATGAAGCATACCGCATAGGCCTTGTAAATGATGTGATAAAGGCTACCGTTGATGAGGCAGGCAATATCACAGCTTCAGCCAAGGACAACCTTATGGCCGCAGCTGAGAAGATGGCAGCTACGATCGCTAAGAACGCTCCCATTGCAGTACGTAACTGCAAAAAGGCAATAAATGACGGGCTCGAAGTCGATATGGACAAGGCCATTGCTATCGAGGAGAAGCTCTTCGGTGACTGCTTTGAGACAGAAGACCAGAAGGCCGGCATGGGTAACTTCCTTAAGAAGAAGGACGACCCCACCAAGGTTAAGGTTGTAGATTTTAAGAACTGTTAGTTAATATGTCATAAGGGATCCTGCTACACGGGTCCCTATGACTGTTTATAGAGACAATAAATATTTATAACGGAGGAAACAAATATGAAGGTTGGTGTAATCGGTGCCGGAACAATGGGTTCAGGTATAGCACAGGCATTTGCCCAGTGTGACAAGGTAGATACCGTATATTTATGCGATATCAAGCAGGAGTTCGCTGACGGCGGCAAGGCTAAGGTTCA
>JAILCT010000217.1 GCA_024690425.1 Lachnospiraceae bacterium
TGTTGTTTCAGCACCCCAAGCAGCCGCACCATCCGCATCAGAACCCCTTGGAAAACCATCATCGTCTATCTAACTGGTTGATGGCTGTGGAGCAGGTTGTGGTTCTGGTGCAGGTGTTGGTTGTACTGTTGGCTGTTCTGAAGGTTGTGGCTGTACTGTTGGCTTATTATTTTCACCACCGTTGCCACCACCAGTAGGCTTACCATTATCACCGTTATCGCCATTACCATTTCCACCATCATTAGGCTTACTCTCTGATATATCCTTACCCGTCTGTTGGGCTACTACTCTTTCTTTATCATAAGACGGGTCCTTGTCTTTACAGCGAGCACAAACCCCATTAACATAGTCATGGCCTAACTTATCAATACTTTCCGTATATTTGTTACCACATTTTTTACATGTGAAAGTCTTTATACCATCCTCTGTACATGTTGGCTCTGTATCTGTCTCTAGGTATTCATGGCCAGTAGGTTCTATGCTTTCTGTGTATTCATCGCCGCACCAACATTCGTATGTAGTGTGCCCGCCCAATATACAAGTTGGGTCTGTACTATCCACTACTTTGTACGAATGAGGATGAAATTTATAAACACTCAACCCCGCCAATATTACTGCGGTGGCACTTATTCCTAATATTTTCAACACTTTCTGATATGCCATAGGAACTCCTTATTAGATTCATTGACATATTTATATTTTATTCCCCTTCCCATGTAATTTCAATAGGCCCTCTTTCCCTTTTTGTATCCAAATTCTTTTGATTATAAGCATTTCTTTGTCGGCAACGCCAATTATTATTCATTTCTTCACCCCTTGGCGTGCGTGCTAGATATACTGATAAACATGAATCATCTAAAGTAATAGCCGATATATTATCAGATACTCTATTATTTCCAATTCGATGTAAATAATGTTGTACTATTGATATTACTTTTTTATCAATATAATCATATAACTCAAGTCCTGATACATCATTTTTTGTTCGAGCAAACTTGAATGAGTATTGGAATATATCATTATTATAAGTGTGATTAGACAAATACATGCCATCAATAGTACTTTCAAGTTCCTTAAACTCCTTTTCCACTTCTCCAGGGCAAAAGCAACCATTAACATCATACCCTATACCTGTTGGATAATAGGATTCCACCGATGGGTGGAGTGATTTAAGCCATTCATACACAGCAATAGCAACCACTCCAACCGTACTTATGAATGTTGTTCCTCTGTATTCGGATACAATTGATATAATTACAATAAAGAGTATCAGTAAAATAATAATAAGACACATCATAATCAAGTCCTCCTTTATCTTGTTCTAATATATATAAATCTATCTAAATTATTAAGAACACAACATGAATAAACATAAAAAAATCTAAAGTATTGTTCTCTGCCTGAAGATTTTACATAACAAAACCCCCAAATCATTAATATAATAACGACTTGAGGGTTCATATTTTGAGTTTTATGCTTACCTTTCTTGTGTGTGACTTTACGTGTGACTATCTCCTATATACCATCTTCCATTCACTTTACCATATAACCAATTTTTTTCTGAAAATGCCGAAAAACAAAGACTCTTACTGATTCAGTAAGAGCCTTTATCGCAGCGCTACCAGGATTCGAACCTGGAAATGACGGAGTCAGAGTCCGTTGCCTTACCGTTTGGCGATAGCGCTATTTATCGATTTCTTAACCGACTTTGATGATTATACATCATCATCCCTCCTAATTCAAGTATTATTTATCATATATTGCAAATTATTATTCCTTACCGGCTTTATCTCCCGTTTCCCCGGCCGTCCGATACGTTATCCTGCCCGATCTGAATGCCCTGTATGCAAGAAATCCTATGTTATAGGCAAACCAGACAAGGCATGCGGCAAGTGAGAAGAAAAACAGCAGGGTATATCTCCTCCTTACAACAAACGAAAGGTGAAGTTCCTGAGGGGAGTCTGATTTTGTAAGGTATACCCTTACCCTGTTTTTCTCACCCTTCTCAACCCTTAAGGGAATTCCGTTTTGATCGCATGCAGCATACCCACCATAATAAAACAGCGGGAATTCCATGTACTGGCCCTCATCACTTGCCGTATAGGTACAGTCGATGTGGGTATTTATCTTGGAATAAGAATAGGCAGTAACCTTATCATAGTCGGAAAATTCACCCGTATCGGTTTCATACCATTCCGTCATAGTCCCACCCGGCAGGTAATCTTCCATAAGCGTGTTTATTTCTCCTGCCACAGGGTCATCAAAGAGCTTCTCCGACCTGTAGAAGATATAATAGTTCGCTATGATTCCAAGCCCCAGGAGTCCGACAATGGAATACATTACAGCTTTACGGTGTTTCTTTCTTGAATCCATGCTTGAGCAGACAGCCTCAGCTGCAGCAAAAGCCACCGACAGCACACTTATAAAATGAAATCGCATGGGGTATTGCATCATTGATAAAAATGTGTCTATGATATGCACTCTTTTAAACAGGATCCATGGAAAGACCGGAAGAGACATGATAAGAGAAATGAAACCCGTAAATAACATGCCCTTGCCGAACCTTGATATATGAACCGTCTTTCTTAATGCGATAAATGAGATAAGGATAACGAGAATTGCGATCACATTTATGACTTCCCGTACCGGTTCAACCGGAAAACGGTAAAAGTCAGTCCACTGAAGTGCAGCCCTGTTCCAGTCAGTAAAATAGTACCCGGCAAATGGTGCCAGTACACCTATTGTAAGGATGATAAAAGCAGCCGCTGCCTTTAGGAGCGCTGTAAAAACATCCTTATCAAACAGATGCTTAATATGGAAAAGAATATATATGATCATCGCAAGCGCTGCCAGTGCAAAACCCATTACATGCGAGCATGCCATTCCCCACAGGCCTACGGCGATATACTTCCACCTAAAGCCTCCCCTGTCCATGGTCTCGTGCAGTCCGACCAGGAGAAATGGCAGGAAGATCAGCGCTGTACCCATCCCGGCTCCTGCTCCGAGGCCCATCATCACATACAATCTGAATGGTTCCACAAGGTAAAAGACCGCTGCTACCATTCCCCACCTGAGAGAGGTAAAGTACCTCTCCCCGCAGACAAGAGCCGCTATGGCAGTTGCTATGTTTACAAGGATCATGTAAATATTGTAGGCCGTCGGTACGGTAACATTGCACAGACGCAGAAGCGCAGGTATATAAAGAAACAATCCGGGCTGCAGGGCTACCAGTTCCCCATACTGGTTGGCATAATTGGGCCCTATGATCACCGGCCACTGTCCGTCTCTTATACCGCAGGCGATCGCTTCTATCCTTTTCATGTGTGCCTGGGTATCCACCTCATAATACGAACCCCTGATGCAGAAGGGGATACTTACCGCAACCATCGCGATAAGGAACAACCCGATATATGAAAATCCGATCCTTGACAGACGGAGCTTATTAAACTCAAGTATCACAACTATCAGTGCGGTCGCAATAACCGCGGCAATACCTATGACCGCATAAAAATCATTATAGATATATTTATCAGAAACGATCCTTATACTCCTTATTTCAAATATACCTTCACCCTGCTGGTAAAACTTAATACGTCCCTTATCGGTTCCAACAGTGAGTATAAGATGCTTGTTAGTTATTATCCTTTCCTCGCCGTATGTAGCAGGCATATCTATATTGAACATGCAGTCATTATTACCCTGTACTGCAGCATATCCCGGTGCAGAAGCCGTATAAACTATTTCCGTAAGATATGTTCCGGCCGGCAGGATAAAGGGCTTGGTCGTAAATATGTAATCATCCGAAGCTTCTTTGGATCTTATTACCCCGTCTTCATAAACAGCTGTCTTTAGCTCAATATCATTCCTGTCAAAGGTTATTTCATCTGTTCTGTCCTGAAGCTTTAAACACAAGGTGCATACACAAACAAAAATCAGGCATACAGTAAGTATGCCCAATATTTTTGCTTTATTGCTCAGTTTTCCGTATTCTCTTTCTTTCATCTACAGCCTCAGACAGTAAATATCTACAAGCTGTATTATATCACTTCGATACAAAAAATCCATCGGTTTACAAAACAATGCTTATCCTGGTTCCAAGGCCTGTAACTGAAGTGATATCAAAATGCCCTTTATGCTTATCGACTATCCACTTGGCTATGGACAGCCCAAGACCTGTTCCCTGAGTGTTCCTGGCTTCATCAGCCCTGTAGAAGCGTTCAAACATATGCTCCATATCGTTCTCGGCCATACCTATTCCCGAATCCTGAACCCTTAAATAAGGGTGTCCGTCATCCGTCCTTCCAACCGAAAGTATTATCTCATCCCCGCTGTTTGTGTACTTCGCCGCATTGTCGATCAGGATCCTCACTGCCTGCTTGAGCATACCTTCATCAGCCTGTATGATGATATCCTCTTCTGAACCCTTAAACCTGTAGGGATGATCCTCATCTATCATAAGTGACTCCTCATATGTTTCCTGCATAAGGGAGTTAAGTGACGTCTCCTTAAGCTCAAGCACAGTCTTACCCGAATCACCGCGCGCCAGGAACAGAAGCTGCTCAACCAGGTGCTTCATATGCTCCGACTCATGTGATATGGCAGTGATCGATTCCTCCAGGACCTTCTCGTCATCCTTGCCCCAGCGCTTGAGCATATTTGCATAGCCCTCTATTACCGCAATGGGTGTTCTTAATTCATGAGAAGCATCGTTAACGAATCTTGCCTGCTGCCTGTAGCTCTCACGCATCCTTGTGAGAAGATTATTCATTGCCGCTTCAACACCTTTAAGATCAGAATTGTTGAAGCTCAGCTTATCATCCTCACCAGGTTCTATATTGTCAAGGGCATCCTCTATCACCCTGTATTTATCCTCATCAGCGAAAGTCATCCGGGACAGTTCATCAGCTCTTAATGCCATCTCATTTATCGGGCGCAGGATCTTGCTTATCTTCCTGTTCTCAAACGGGTAGCTGATAAGAAGTCCTATAAGCTGTACGATAAGTATTGCCATGAGCGCAATGATCATATATCTGTAGAAAAGTCCCATAGACCCCTTGGCATACATATCATAGAATAACTCCCTGATCTCTTCATTGTTAAGCTTACCATCCGTGGCCTTACTCCATTTTTCGACATATCTTGACACAAAAGAATCACCATAGCTCATATATGCATTGGAGATCACAAATATTATGTGCATTATCACAGCTATAAGTACATCTTCCCAGAAAATGCGTCTTAATTTTTCCTTAACCCACAGGCCGTGGATCTTGCGTCTTATCGACGACATCCCCTCTTCCTGCAGGTAACGGTCATTCCGATTTGATGACATATCCGACACCCCGTACCGTCTGGATCATCTTGATCCCAAATACTTCGTCAATTTTGGAGCGCAGGAAACGAATGTATACATCCACAACATTCGTTTCACCTATATAATCATATCCGCACACTTTTTCAAGCAGGGTATCCCTGCTCATTACGATATCCTTATTGGCAAGCAAGGTCTCCAGCATCAGGAATTCCCTGTTGGTGAGTGTTATCTCATGCCCGTCATAGGTGACCATATGTTTCTTCTCGTCAAGGACGAGCTTATCCCAGGTATAAACACCTTCTTCTGCCTGTACTTCTCCGGCGGCAGACGATCCGGCGGCACCTTCCCCTGCCCTGTCCTGGTTATGATAGAGCTTAAGGGCAACCCGGATCCTCGCAAGCAGCTCTTCTATTGCGAAGGGCTTGGTTATATAATCAACCGCCCCCGCATCAAGACCGGATACCTTATCCATAACCGCATCCCTTGCCGTAAGAAGAATAACCGGGACATCACCTGCCGATGTCCCTTCATTCTTGATCCTTCTGAGTACTTCCAGTCCGTTAAGCTCCGGAAGCATGATATCAAGCAGAATAAGATCGAACTTCTCCTCCGTTGCCATATTAAGGGCGCTGCGTCCGTCAAAGGCCTTGCTGACCTCATAGCCCTCATGAACAAGCTCCAGTTCTATAAATCTTGCCAGTTTTTCTTCGTCTTCGACTACTAAAATGCGCGTACTCAATTTCTGCTCCTTGTTCCTTAATGATTATAACTTTTCAACTTCATCCTTAACCTTCTCTACGACATCCCCTGCCATGTCAAATGCATTGTTGACAACGCTCAGATCATCGGGGCCGGCGATCTCATACCTGCATTCGAAGAAGAGACCTACGATAAGTACAACACCTACCGTCCAGAAGGAAACCAGCAGAGCCAGTAAGAGTACCCAAACGGGCAGGGTAACGATCTTCTCATCCTTACGCTCAACGATGAACTTGTTGACTCTTATCTTGATCCAGATAAGATGGCATAAGTACTTGATCTTCTGTCCCAGTGTTCTCTCACTCTTCTTGTTCTTCTTATCTTCCTTCTCAACCGTATTCCTTACATCAACCAGGTCTGTCTGTCCCTCATAAGTCGTTGACCTGCTGGTCTGCTCATCTGCGGATATTTTGCCCTGACCCTCAAGATAGATCATTGCATCCAGAAGATCTCCCTCCGACTTATCAAGTGCTTCCTTAGCCTCTTCGTAAGAAATATTTGCTCTCTGCCTTAACTTTTCAACCTTTTCGAATTCTTCCATTTTATTTCCCTCTCTTTTCTCAATCATCGTTTTATGTTTCAGATTTCCGTGACCCGGTCCCCGGGATCGACCTCTCACGTCCTCCTGACAGTATCCACTATATGATTAATAAATTAATCCATCTTTGAGAAAAGATTAAAAAAACATTAAAAATATAATTATTCAGATCCGTATCCATCCCGGCATTTTCTTGACCTCATTATCCCTGTCCTTAAGATAGGCTGCAGGGTACAGGGCCATATGCCCTTCGTTTTCATTAAGAAGTGCTCCCCACTGGCTGAAGGTTGAATTCGCGATTATATTATGCTTACACAGGCTCATAAGCTGCATGTCCCTGAAGCTTTCATCCCCTTCATTCCCGGTAACGATACATTTATCATCAAGCCATGTGAATTCATTTCTCACAAAGTCAGCATCGTCCGAGAATATGAAAAACTTCGGCTCATCCACCCTGTCCTTAATATATCCGACAGCTTTTTCATAATAATCACGGCCAAGGGAAACGAACATGTTCTCATAGGTCGCCGATAAATAGTCGCCTCTTCTCACATGAATGCTTACCGAATTACAGGACCTGATCTCATCCGACAGGTTTATATTTCTCTCATCCTCTATCTCCGGAAAGCGTAATTGCTTCCTGATCTCTTCTAGCCGCCCGTATAAGTACTTCTCTTCGATCCAGAATCCGCAGATATACCAGTCCTTCGCTGTGTCAAGATGTGTGACCTTTTCATACATCTCATTGTGTCCGTCAGCTGAGTCTTCATTGCATATCTTGCCTGACAGCTGATCTATTATATACGGTTCTCTTTTTTTCTGTGTGAATTCCCGGATGATGCGGTTGGGGTATCTTCTGAACTTCTCGAAAGCCCTCGAACCTGTTCCTCCACCCCTTACCATATTGGGGACAAGGCCGGTAACCTTAAATATCTCACCCTTTGTTGCTTCTTCAATCGAAAAGTCAGAATCCGCAACTTTCCCAAAGATACGCTCAAGTTCATAACCATTGTGGTCATTGTTGGCGTAGAACCAGGTAAGGTCGGCCTTAACGGGCACGTCGCTGTATAGGTCTTTTAAGAAGCGGTAGAAGGAATACTGGAACATCTGGTTTCCAAGGCCGCTTGTGAATCGTACAATAATCATGATTTTGCTGTTGAATCAAGAACATATGTTTGCTATAATGCTATTGGTGCTACCATACTCGGTAGGCGGTTAGTCCTTACTCAGAGGACTGTGACCTCTGTTTATATAGAAATCTCATTTTGAGAAATACTATCGGAGGTACTTGCTTATGCTGACCATCAGTGACTTAATCGCAGTGCTTGCTCTGTGTGCGACTTTCTACAGTCTTGGTTACGTGCATGGCAGGCATGATTCCAAGGCACAAAAATAACCGCCCCAGTCCTGGCAGATTGAGCGGTTATTTTACTAATCAATAATCCGGGCTAACCGTCTATCGGTAGCACCAATTATATGGTATCACTTCCGCTCTGTCACGTCAATATCTGCAAAATTATAATTTATGAAATAACTTCCGTGTAATACACTTGACACTATATATCGGTAAACTCGTTTTCTCATCCTTCAGCACTACATGCTGTATGTTGTATTCAAACATATCCTTCACAAATTTACCGTTATCCTTGTTTGGTTTATGAAGGAACAAGTTAAGGGCCGTAAGGAAGTCCTTCTTACAGCGTATGGCTGCGTGATCCGTAAGTCCTACTGCCTCCTCCACCCATTTGGTCATCGTCGTGTTAAGATAGCAGTCATCCTTAATAAGATCCCTCTTCATGGACAGAGAATTCCAGTTGGTGCCGGTCTTCTTGCGGACATACCTCCAGGCACTCATCACTTCATCCATCCTGTAGATATCGCCCTGAATAAGGAGGAAGAGAAGGATTATCGCATCATCCACAAAGTCATGAGCCTTATATAATATCGTATAATCGTACTTACCCTCAAGGTATATGTTCCTTGAGACCACAGTAGCATAATGGCCCGGCCACTTGCCTGACTTTTTATAATCATCATAGGTGAACCTGCCTGACCATTTATACAGGTTCCCTATCTTAAGGGTCTCTTCATCCGTGATTTCTTCGCTGTTTTCATCGATCATTACACAGCTGTGGGTACACGCGATATATTCCGGATTTGCTTCAAGAAAGTCAACCTGCTTCTGCAGCTTCTTCCTATCCGTCCAGTAATCGTCACCCTCAAGATAGGCAAGGTATTCACCCCTGCATTCCATGGTCGTATTATATACATTAAGGGTAGGACGGCCGAAGTTCTTATCCCTGAAAAGGAGCCTCACCTTATCGGGATACTCGCCGGCCACCCTCTTAAGGATCTCCCTTGTGGAATCCGTGGAACAGTCCTCACCCACAACCACTTCATATGCAAAATCAGTCTCCTGCTCGCATACACTCCTTAAGGCCTTCTCAACATACTTCTCGTGGTTATATGTTATAAAGATCACACTAAGCTTTACTTTACTCATACTTTATGTTTTCGATGTCCTCGTATCTAACTTCCCTGACATTGCCTTCCTCAACCTTGAATATCAGCTGGCAGTTCCTTAAGGTGGTTACCCTGTGGGCGATTATGATAAGGGTCTTTCTTCCCATAAGAGAATCGATAGCTTCCATGACTGCGGTCTCGGTCTCGTTATCGAGAGCCGATGTGGCTTCGTCAAGCACGAGGATCTCGGGATCATCATACAGGGCTCTTGCGATACCGATACGCTGCCTCTGTCCTCCCGACAGGCGGACTCCCCGTTCACCTACCATGGTATCGAGCCCTTCCGGGAGATCCTTAACAAAATCCTTAAGCTGAGCTTCTTCAAGAGCAGCCCACACCCTGTCTTCATCAATTTTATCATCATCAATACCAAAGGCCACATTGTTCCTTATGGTCTCATCGGCAAGATATATGGCCTGCGGTATGTAGGCAAGCTTCTTAGACCACTTAAGCGGGTGTTCATGTACGTTCATGCTGCCATAGCATACACTTCCTTCAGTGGGTGTGAGGATACCCAGGATCACATCGGCAAGCGTTGACTTACCGGAGCCTGACGGACCCACCATACCTACCGCGTAACCCAAAGGTATCTTTAGGTTTATCTTATTCAGTACATCCCTGTCTGTATGAGGATACCGGTAGCTTAAATACTTAACCGTGATGTCCTTCGCTTCATCAAGTCCTTCTACCTGCGAACTTGCATCGCTTAATTCGAAGGACTTCATATCCTCGGTGTCCTTGATATCACGATAGATAAGATCAACGGATGGTTTAAGGAATATTATCAGGTTTGCAAAGTTATTTATCTTGCTGACCGAAGGAAGCAGCTTAAAGGCAGCTACCGCAAAAGCAGCCAACTGGGTTATCATGGAGCTTAAGTCTTCACCCCTGAATATCTTATATACCAGGACCAGGAGAATGGCTCCTATACACACGGTCTCTATGATATACTTAGGCGCCTGCCCCAGCACATTATTGTTGCGGACCGCCCTCATCTTCTTCTTGCCGTATCCACAGAAGGCATCCACAAAGTATTTCTCGCGATGGAGTATCTTTATATCCTTCACAGCACCGAGTGCCTGATTTATGGACTGGTGCATCTTACCGTCGTATATCTGATTTTCCTTACCGTATTCCTTGGCTTTATTCTTAAATAAGATAAGATACAGGCCTGTGAATATCCCCAGGATAACGGCTACCGAAAGGGTGATGAACCAGTCAACGGTCAGAAGGTATATACATAAAAGAGCCGAGATAAGAAACTCGGACAGCATAAGAAATACACTTAGCAGCATCTGGAAGAACCGCTCGGAGTCAAGCATTACATTTCTTACCATCTCGGCTGAGTTCTTATCAAGATGATAGGTGTATGGCTTCTTAAGATAGCAGTCGATAAGACGGCCCGACAGCCTTAACTGGTTGTTGTATATGAATGTATACTGGACATAATTTATCCAGAGAAGGTAAGCATTCTTTACAAGATATACTATGATGAGTCCTATGACCAGAGTAAGGAAGAACTGACGCTCATCCTTCATGTCAAAAGCATCATATACACCGGCAAGCAATGCGTTACTGTGGATCTTCGAAGGATCCGTTACTATGGATACAAGCTGGGTGATAAGGGACACTCCGGCCAGCTCGAACAGAGCGCCGATAAAGAGACCTATGCAGAGAAGGATCGACTGGAGCTTCTGCCTGGCTGAGAATATGTAGTTGATTTTTTTTAATATGGACATAATTTAACTCCGCTTCGCTCTCCTTTACAGCCTGTTTAGCACGTTCTTCTCCCATATATATGGGTATAATGCGCTCCATGCCTGTTCGCCCCTTGCAAATGTGGCAGCCGGGTCGTTTATGACCTGTGTGACTTTGGCTGATACAGAAGCAGGATCGATCAAAGTGCAGTTCTTAAATGAATCAGATGATATCACATCTGTAAAATACTCTTTTAAAGGACCCTTCATCCACTCTACTATGGGAGTGTTGAAGCCTATCTTGGTGCGCCTGTAGGCTATATCATGAGGCATATAAGGGGCCATCGCATCCCTTACTATTGATTTGGAATAGCCGCCGTGGAGCTTGCTCTTCCAGCCAAGTGACATGGCAAGCGTCACTATACGGTAGTCCATGAACGGCATCCTTATCTCCACGCTGTTGGCCATGCTGTAGCGGTCGTAATTCCTAAGGAGGGTCGGAAGGATCGTCTCGTGAGACGAGGCATACAGGATCTTATTGAGGGTGTCCATATTCTCATATGCGGGATGTCCCGATGCGCGCACCTTCTTATATGATTCCTGTCCCCTTCTTAACCTGTCCTTTACGGACCGCTTAAGATAGTTAAGGTAAACCGAACTCTTAGACGTACTCTTTAAGGATATATTACTTCCATCCTTAGGGAAGCTCCCGATATAAGCATCAAGGACCATATCCCTTTCCCTGCTTCCCCTTGCATCCTTAAGGGCATGGATAAAATCAAATGTATATCCGCCAAAGAGCTCATCCGCTCCATGTCCGTCTATCGTTACAAGTGTATGGTCTTCCCTCAGTGCTCCGTAGAGAAGCATCATGGGAATGGGACTTGTAAGATAAACATCCTCAAAAAGATATATATGATCATCAAGCTTATCTATTGCCCTAGTAGGATCTATCTCAACAAACGTACTGTTTATACCCAGGTGATCGGTAACCATCCTTGCATAGGAGGATTCGTCCATGGTCGTTCCCGGGAAGGTCGCAACATATGCATGCTGCCAGTCCTTGTTCATCCTTATATCTGCTTCCGTACCGGCCAGATGAGCCATGGAGCATATGGTCGCTGAAGAATCAAGCCCTCCGGAAAGCGCTGTCCCTATCGTGACATCGCTTCGCATCCTGAGCTTGCAGGCATCCAGGAAGAGGTCCCTTAACATCTCTACCTGTTCT
>JAILCT010000248.1 GCA_024690425.1 Lachnospiraceae bacterium
TAAACTGAATGCAGAGCGTAACTTTGACTACCAGCTCAACCGTGTCATTAACTGGGATGGTGGACGGCTTGAGGATGTACAGCCCATTGCAAACAGGATCAGGACAAGCGAGGATTGGAAGCGGGAACTAATTGCTCTTGGTGACAGGGCAATGCAAGAGAACCGCATACAGAACGCCATTGCCTATTACCGCATGAGCGAGTTTTTCATGTATGACGGGGATTCGGATAAGAGGGCATACTATGAAAAAGCAACGGAGCTTTTCTATCAGTATTATGCTGATTACTTTGAAGGAGAAGATTTCCGGATAGGGAAGTTGGAGGTTCCCTATGAAAATGTAAAACTGCCTGTCATGCATGTTGTGCCGCAGGGCAGGAGCAAAGGAACCATCTTACTTCACGGCGGCAATGACAGTTATTTTGAAGAGTTCCTATTTACGGTGCTCTACCTGCAGGAGCAGGGCTTTGAAGTCTATATGTTTGAAGGTCCTGGCCAGGGAGGCGTAATGCGCCTACAGGGAATGCATTTCACATATGAGTGGGAGAAGCCTGTTAAAGCGATTTTGGATTTCTTCAAGCTGGACAATGTAACAATTATCGGTATCTCACTTGGTGGGTATCTTGCGCCAAGGGCTGCGGCATTTGACAAACGTATCACCAAGGTCGTGGCATGGTCGGTATTTCCGTGTTTTCAGGATGTGATTGTTGGAATGCAGAAACCGATCATACAAAAGATGTTCTACCTTTTTATGAAACTCCACGCCCGTCCTCTCATTAATTTTGTGTTTGGAAAGAAAGCAAAGAAAGAGCCGGTTATCGATTGGGGAATCAAACACGGCTGCTATGCTTATGAAGCGAAGGATGCCTACGGGTATGCACAGAAGCTGAAATTATATGATCTTGAGCCGGTAGCTGATAAAATCACGCAACATATGTTGATCATAGGCGCAAATCAGGATCATTTTATTGATTACCGGCTTATCGGCAGAGAAATCAATATGCTGAAAAATGTAAAAAGTCTGACCTTCCGCCTTTTTACGGATAAAGAGGATGCACAGAATCACTGCAATGTTGGAAACGGGAAAATCGTGCTGGATACGATCTGTGGATGGATAGAGCAGATTGATAGGGAGGCGGCAGAATAATGATGGTTGCCGCAGCTCTTCTTAGGAACAATCTACATTGGCCACGAATCTGAATCTCAGGTCAACTTCTGCATTTATGACTTGATAAATGGCTCCCAAGTACTTATAATATCATTTGGGTTAGCGGCGACTAACATAGGCGAAAGGCGGCTGAGGAGCAGATCATATGGATACTGGATACAGGGACTATGCAAGATATTTTTTTGCTGTCGAGTTAGCAAAAGCTAACAAAGACATGTTAATCGTAAAGATAGAGTTTAAGGGATGAGAGAAAGCGATCGGAGGAAACGAGGAAGTGCTAAGAAACTATAATAAAAAAGGACAGAAGCTCCCACTGTTTGGCGTGGGACCATATATGATTTTCGGAATGGGACTTCTGACGCTGATAGGGATTATCCTTTTTGGATATGTGTTTAAGATTGGCGTTTTGAATTCTCCATGGATAGTTATTTTCAGAATAACAGGAGCCGTATTGATCATATCCGGGATCATCATTTGGTTTGTCGGTGCGCTTCGTTCCGACATGGATGATCACATCGAAAGTAATAAGCTTAAGACAGACGGGATATATGCATGGGTCAGAAACCCTATGTATAGTGGCTGGTGGATTGCATTTGCCGGTGTCACGCTTATGTGGCACAACATATGGATGCTTATCCTGCCTTTTATTAACTGGCTTATTATGACTATCACTCTCATTAACTCGGAAGAGAAGTGGCTTTCGGAGTTGTATGGCGCTGAATATGAAACATATAAGACTAAAGTAAACCGCTGTATTCCATGGAAACCATGTGAGGGCAGAAAAGGTCAATAAAAATATCAAAGAGAGGCGGGATGAATATGAAAGCAGATTACAAGAATTGGATGCCGAAGGGCATAGGAGAGATAGAATTTACATGGCAAAACAGGTGAGATATTTCAGGCAGGTGATTCCACATCTTGAAAATAAATATGGCAAAGGAAAAGCTGAGACGATTATGGCGAAAGCTTTAAAAAGATATGATGAACTGTTGGAAG
>JAILCT010000026.1 GCA_024690425.1 Lachnospiraceae bacterium
ACGGTTTTTACAATAATAGTGATAATCCCGTTCGTTATCGGCGTGGGCTATTCCTTCTTCTCATGGGATGGCCTGCCGGTACACGAGAAAAAGTTCGTGGGATTTGAGAACTACATAAGGCTCTTTGACGATTCGAGGTTCCTTGTATCAGCCGGACATACGCTTGTATTCACCCTGATAGCTGTGGTCCTTATAAATGTGCTGGGACTTATCTTTGCCCTGGTGGTAACAAGTAAGCTCCGCACCAGGAACATCTTAAGGACAATGCTTTTCATGCCCTATCTTATCGGTGGACTGATCCTTGGTTACATCTGGAAGTTCATACTCGGAGAAGGTCTTAAGATGCTTGGCGGCAGCAACTGGCTGGTCGACAAGAAGATGGCCCTGGTGGCCCTTATCATAGTCGCCACCTGGCAGATGGCAGGCTACATCATGATCATATACATTACAGGTATCCAGGGGATCCCGGATGACGTGCTCGAAGCTGCAGCGATCGACGGAGCGGGCTTCTGGCAGGAGCTTATCTACATCAAGCTTCCCCTTATCATGCAGTCCTTTACCATATGTCTCTTTATGACCCTTTCGAACTGCTTCAAGATATTTGATACCAACCTTTCGTTAACGGGCGGCGGTCCCAACAACGCAACCGAGATGTTCGCGATGAACATCTACAACGAGATATTCAAGCTTAACAACTACGGTTACGGCCAGGCCAAGGCGATCTTATTCCTTATAGTGGTTGCCTCCTTTACCCTGCTGCAGGTAGCCATCACCAAGAGAAAAGAGGTGCAGATGTAATGAAGATGAAGAGATTTTTCCTCAATTTATTCCTTATGCTCCTCGGGTGCGTATACCTGTTTCCGGTTTATATAATCGTTGTTAACGCTTTCAAGAACAGGGCCCAGCTCTATGAGAACATCTTAGCGTTGCCGGAAAGCTTTTCCTTCCAGTATTTTACCAAGGCCATGGATAAGATGGATTTTGCCAACGCCTTAAAGAATTCGGTGATCATAACACTGATATCATTACTCTTTATCGTTGTGCTTGATTCCATGTGCGCATGGATGCTGGCAAGGAAGGACGGGAAGTTAAGCAGGTTCATATTCATGACTTTTGTTGCGACCATGCTCATTCCCTTCCAGACGCTGATGATGCCTCTTTTGCAGGTGCTTGGATTCTTCAGGGACAGGCTTAACTTCCAGATCACAGATACACCGGGAGGCCTGATCTTCTGTTACATAGGGTTTGGAACATCGATGTCGGTATTCCTCTTCCACGGATTTGTAAAGTCAGTGCCTGTAGCTGTAGAAGAAGCGGCGACCATTGACGGGTGCTCAAAGCTGGGAGTATTTTTCAGGATCGTATTTCCCATGTTAAAGCCCGTCACCATGACAGTCATCATCTTAAATGTCATCTGGATATGGAACGATTACCTTCTTCCGTCCCTGATACTTTACAGCAAGAAAAATCGTACAATCCCGCTGTCCACTGCGAATTTCTTCGGACAGTACACCATCCAGTGGAATCTTGCGATGGCGGGACTTACGCTTACCATAATACCGGTTATAATCTTCTACCTGTGTGCCCAGAAGTACATCATCAAGGGTGTTGCAGCGGGAGCGGTCAAGTAACCTAAGGAGCTTTTATGCAGGATTACATATATGAAGTAAACGATCTGAATCTGAATAATGATGAGCTTATGTTAAACGAGACCCTCTTCCACAATGCCAATGGTTATCTGGGCGTGAGGGGGTGTTACGAAGAGGGCTATCCGAGAGACTATAAGACGATCCGGGGGACCTATATCAACGGTTTTTATGACTATGTCGATATGCCACAGGCCGAAAAGCTCTACGGTCTCTGCGAGAAGAAGCAGACGATGATAAACGTTGCCGATACCCAGGGGATAAGCTTTAGCGCAGACGGTGAGAAGCTTGGCATGTTTGAGGGAGAAGTCATTTCTTCCGTAAGGTCTCTTGACATGAAGGAAGGCGTTACGTTAAGGAAGGTACGCTTAAGATCCGGAAAGGGCCATGAATTCGAAGTAAACGTTAAGCGGATGGCATCCTTCGATATGCCTAACCTCTTTCTTATCGAATACAGGGTAAAATCACTCGGATACGAAGGTGAACTTACCTTTGAATCCCTTCACATAGGGGATACGAAGAACTTCTTCGACCCTTCGGATCCAAGGGTGGCAGGGGAGAGCCATGAGCACCTTATCCCGGAGCAGGCTCTTAATAAGGATAATGTTACATACCTGTGCACGAGGACGGTTTCCTCAAACCTTTATGTCTGCTCGGCAGTGTCCGAGAAGGTAAGGTATGAAGGGGGAGCCGGTTCCGACCATGAACTCGACGTTTCGGTATCAAGGGAAAATCACAGGTACATAAAAAAGATAAAGACAAGTATAAATGCCGGTGAAGAGGTGGTCCTTACAAAGTACACGATCCTTACAGATTCCTTAAGGAGTGATTCCCCGGTTGATGAAGCCAGGCGCCTTATGGAGATCGCGAGGAATACAGAGACTGAGCTTCTTTATAAGAAGCAGAAGGATTTCCTTAAGGATTACTGGGATAAGTGCTCACTTAAGATAGAAGGCGATGATGAGCTTGATATCGCCCTTCGCTACAATACCTACCAGCTCCTTCAGTCAGCGGGCAGGGATGAGCATAGCAATATTGCGGCCAAGGGTCTTTCGGGTGAAGGCTATGAGGGGCATTACTTCTGGGATACGGAGATGTATATGCAGCCCTTCTTCACAATGACCAATCCGGAGATATCAAAAGACCTTATTTCCTACAGGTACGCGACCCTTCCTGCGGCAAGGGAAAATGCAAGGCTCTTAGGACATAAGAGCGGAGCCCTCTATCCCTGGAGGACTATTGAGGGAAGTGAGTGCAGCGGGTATTTTCCTTCGGGTACGGCCCAGTACCATATCGATGCGGATATCGCCTATTCGGTGGTGGCTTATTATCTGGCGACGGGTGATTTTGACTTTATTGCAGCTAAGGGTGCCGAGATAGTGTTCGAAACGGCCAGGCTGTGGCTGGATGTGGGCAATTACGATAAGGACAGGTTCGTCATTAACTGCGTGACGGGGCCCGATGAGTACACCTGTCTTGTGAACAACAATTATTTTACGAATGTTTCCGCCAAGTTTAACCTTGAATGGGCGGTCAAGTTCTACGACCTGTTGACGGAAAAACGCGATCTTAACACGATAGCGAAGATCGGGCTTACAGGCAGCGAGGTCGAGGAATTTAAGAGGGCGGCGGAGTGCATGTATCTTCCCTACGATGAAAAGAGGGGGATAAATCCGCAGGACGATTCCTTCCTAAGCAAGAAGGAGTGGGATTTTCCGGCTACGCCTCCCACTGATTATCCGCTGCTTTTACACTACCATCCGCTCTATATCTACAGGTATCAGGTATGCAAGCAGGCGGATACGGTGCTGGCGCACTTTATTTATGAGGATGCCCAGTCCCTTGAGACAATTGAAAAGTCATTCGCCTATTATGAGATGGTGACGACGCATGATTCTTCTCTTTCGACCTGTATCTATTCGATCATGGCATCAAAGCTGGGGATGGTTGAAAAGGCTTATAAGTACTTCGGCGATTCGGCCAAGCTTGATCTCTTCAACCTGCACCACAATACCAAGGACGGGATCCACACGGCCAACATGGGTGGTAATTACATGGCGGTCGTATACGGGTTCGGCGGGCTTCGTATAAAGGAGGACGGACTCCACCTTGCACCGGTCATCCCGCGCCAGTGGTCGGCTTACAGCTTCAAGCTTAACTTCAGGGGCAGCAGGCTGATGGTTTCGGTTGCGCGGACTGAAGGCAGGCCGGATGTGAAGATAAGCCTTCTTGAGGGAGAGAGCGTTGAGATATTCCTTAATGGAAAGAAGCAGCGGATCGGGTGAATAGGTTATCGAAACCGGTAGAATTAACAAGAGGAAACTAACATGAATAATATAAATGCGGTCATTTTCGACCTTGACGGGGTGCTGGTCTTCACCGACAAGTTCCACTATAAGGCGTGGAAGAGCGTTGCGGACAGGCTTAATATCCCCTTTGATGAAGAGGACAATAACAGATTAAGAGGAGTGAGCA
>JAILCT010000046.1 GCA_024690425.1 Lachnospiraceae bacterium
TAAAGTCATTCTTAAAGGACAGGGGCATTGCTGTCTCTACGGTAAGGGCAGGCAATGTGATCGGCGGGGGTGATTTTGCAAAGGACAGGATAATCCCCGACTGCATAAGGTCGGTGGATGAGTGTGAGGACATCATAGTCCGCAATCCCTATTCGATAAGGCCCTACCAGCACGTGCTTGAGCCGGTGTCGGTTTATCTTATGATAGCGATGGAGCAGTATAATGATCCCGATAAGGCGGGCTGTTACAACGTGGGGCCGGATGAGACGGACTGCCTTAACACGGGTGCCCTTACGGATATGTTCTGTAATATGTGGTTTGAGAAGACGGGTAATAAGCCTAATTGGTTAAATGAGAATGACGGCGGCCCGCACGAGGCCGGCTACCTTAAGCTTGACTGTACGAAACTTAAGGAGACCTTCGGATGGGAGCCCAAATGGAACATAAGCATCGCCATGCAGAAACTGATCGACTGGTATGCAGCCTACCTTAACAAGGTTGATGTCGAGCCCTGCATGAAGGAGCAGATAAAGGAGTTCCTGTAAGATCACATGGCATTACGAGACGAGATAAAAAAGGAAAACATTAAGCTTAAGGATATGCCGCCCAAGAAAAAGGCGGAGTATATATGGGAGTATTACAAGATCCCGATAATCATAGCTGTACTTGCGGTCATATTTATCGTAACCTTTGTACGTGATTACAGGATAAACAAGCGCCCCTATTATATCGATGCGATAGTGATCAATTCGGATATCGCTTATTCGGCTGACAATTATATCCTCAATGATTTCATTAAGTACGCGGGTGTCGATACGAAGGCTTATAATATCGCCGTTGATACCTCCATAATCATGGACGAGGAGAAGCTTGACCAGATGACCATGGCCAATTCGCAGAAAGTCATGGCCCTCTTTGCGGCCGGTGAGCTCGATGTTGTGATAGGGCCGGATTCCATTATGGACCAGTACGGTAAGATGGAAGCCTTCAGGGATATTTCACAAGTCATTTCCGATGACCGCATAAAGGAGCTTTCGGATGCCGGCTTTGAGGTTTATCAGGCAACTGCCTATGAGGAGGATGATCAGGGAAACATGGTTCCTGTGAACACTTATCCCGCAGGCATTTATCTTGATGGTTCGAAGTATCTTGCATCCCTTGAAGAGGGTGCATTTGCGACAGCCAAGGAATCCGGGAAGAGGCCCGTATTTGCGATCACTGCAAGCACTGAGAGGGTTGATAATTCGCTTAAGCTTCTTTCCATGCTGACTGACAATAAATAAGGACTTAAAGAGGAGATCGATGTCACTTATATCTGTTGAATTCATAGTATTTTTCCTGGGAGTCATGATCATTTACTACCTGCTCCCCGGCAAGCTGCAATGGGCCTGGCTCCTTATCGCAGGCGCCTTCTTCTATTATAAGAATGCAAGCATCACTCAGTGCATTGTCTTTATCATTTTCCTTTTGATCAATTATCTGGCATCACTTAATATCGTGGACGGTAAGCCTCATGCCAAGGGGGTATTCAGGACTGTCCTTTTACTTGATGTGATCATGCTCATGGGAATGAAATATACCGAGTTCTTCTATGAGGTTTGGGTTTGGTTAAGCGGCCTGTTCGGACATGTACCGAATGCAGATCTTGCGGATATGATCATATACAGGATAGGGCTTCTGTGCCCGCCGAGAATATCCTACTTCTCGCTTATCGTCATGGGCTATATGACGGATGTTTACTGGGGTCGTGTAAGTGTCCAGAAGAATCCGGGCAAGTTCGCCCTCTTTGCATCATATTTCCCGCAGATGACATCGGGTCCCATCGTCCAGTATGAGCAGATGGACGGATCGCTGTGGGGGGACAGACATAAGTTTGATTTTGAAAGGTTTTTATCAGGCGGTGAGCGCGTGCTGTGGGGAATATTCAAGAAGCTTGTTATCTCCGAGCGGCTTGCTGTCATGGTCAATGAGATATACGGGTTTTACGAGGTATACCCGGGCTTCTATATAGTATTCGGGGCGGCATGCTTCGCCCTTCAGCTCTATACTGATTTTTCGGGTCTTATGGATATCGTGCTGGGCTTTTCTGAGATGCTTGGGATATTCCTTCCGGAGAACTTCAACACGCCGTTTTATTCGACTTCACTGGCAGAGTTCTGGAGGCGCTGGCACATAACCCTTGGCGGATGGTTAAAGTCATACGTATTCTATGCCGTTCAGCAGACGGAAGCCTTCAGGCGCCTGCGCAAGTTCTGTAAAAAGAAGCTTGGTAAGGGTTATGAGAAAAAGTACAACATCCCGCAGTTCCTTGGCCTGCTCATATCATGGTTTCTGATAGGACTGTGGCATGGCGGCGGATTTAATTATATCTTCGGTGTCGGGATATATATGGGCCTTGTGATAATAGCATCTGAGTTATGTCAACCTATATTCCGCTGGCTGGTAAAGGTCCTTCATGTTAACACGGAAGCCTGGTCCTTTAAGTTGTTCCAGAGGATAAGGACCTTTTTCCTTTTCATATTCGGCCTGTCCTTCTTCAGGGCCGACACCATGCCCCTGGGATTTAAGATGTGGAAGAACGCCTTCTCGATCTTCAATCCCTGGATATTCTTTGATAAGTCGCTTTACGGCCTCGGGCTTGAGGAGTCGGAGTTCCATATACTGCTCTTTTCCCTGCTGATCCTTATTATCGTATCCATGATCGGACATGCCGCAGGCGGTGTGGCGGACAGCACGGATGATTGTGCCTGCCCTCAGATGGATGGGGCAAGGAAGCTTATAAGAAAACAGAATTACCTCTTCAGACTCATTATCTTCACGGTCCTCTTCGTGATGATTGTGACCTGGGGTTATTACGGATCGGAATTCAACGCCGCCGACTTTATCTATGGCCGCTTTTAAAAGTGACACATTGGCTCTGAGCCAATGTGTCAGCAAATGTGACAGTTTGGAGAAAAGATATGGCAGATTCTGCAAACATTATTGAAAAGAAAACGGAAAAACGTAAGCTTATCGTGAACATCGTAAGGTTTCTTGTGATCCTTGCAGTGTTTATCGTTGCTTATTTCACGCTTGATAAGATCCTTCTTATAAAGTCAGAGGATGGTATCGAGCAGATACAGTCCTACTATAAGCAGCCTGAGGGAACGGTTGATGCGCTCTTTGTCGGAAGCTCACACATCTTCTGCCATGTGAACACAGGGGTATTGTGGGATGAGTATGGTATTTCCGGCTTCGACCTTGCAGGCGCCGAGCAGCCCTACTGGAATTCCTATTACTACATTCAGGAAGCCCTCAAGACACAGAAGCCCAAGGTTATAGTGCTTGATATATCAACACCCGGCATACGTCCTACCGATTATCAGCCCGAGAACTGGCTTATCACCAATACTTACGGTATAAAGAGGGACAGGAACAGGTATGATGCCCTTAAGATAAGCTCCCTTAAGGATTCCTTCAAGAGAGTTATCATTCCGCTTAATTCAACTCATGGAAGATATGTTGACCTCAGCGAGGAGGACTTTACTGACCATAACAATTCAGTCAATTACAAGGGCTTCGACCCCAGGGAGACGACCATATATTTCGAGGCTCCCGATGTTACCGGAGTGACCGAGCGCGGTGAACTGTCTGATAAGGAAGTTGAATACTTAAGAAAGATAATAGAGTACGTTCAGGGTACCGGGATCCCCCTTCTCTTCATTTCATCACCTTATGTGGTGACTGCTGAGGAGCAGGCCAAGTA
>JAILCT010000047.1 GCA_024690425.1 Lachnospiraceae bacterium
CGAGGTAAAACAGTAGAAGAGATAGTCGAATTCTGTGGTTATTCAATTGAGCAGGTAAAGCAAGTAGAAGAAAGTATGCTTGCAAAATCAAATTAGAGCGTATATTCCAAAGCAGCGGATTTAGGATCCGCTGCTATTTCATAGTGAAAAAGTAAAACATGAACAAAGAGAAACTTTATAACCCCGGTGAGGAAATAGTAGAAACCGACAGACTTATAATGAGACGTTTAAGGCCGGACGATTATCTGGTAATGGCCGCGTGGGATATGGATGAAAGAGTATACAAATACCTGATGAGTTCCGTATGTAAGTCTCCGGAAGAGCCGCTTGCCTGGCTCCCTAAGAAAGATCCCACATCAAAGATCAATATCCTGATGTTGGTTATCGATAAGGAGGATGGGCATGCTGTTGGTACATATGCATTAAACCACGTTATCGAAAGGGATGTCTGGACCATATCTTACGTGAATCGGTTTGATGATTGGGGGAAGGGCTATGCTACAGAAGGAATGAAAGCTTTTATGGACCATGCTGTTAATGTCTATGGAGCACGTTCCTTTGAAGGCGAATGTGCCAGAGAAAATGTGGGCAGCGCCAGAGTCATGCAGAAACTTGGAATGGTATATGACCATAGTTCTTCATATTCCAAGAATGATGGAAGTGCTACATTTGAATCTGATGTTTACGTGCTGAGAATTGAGAAACCTGTGGGATATTGTTTGTATTAGCAAATATTGGTAAAATTATTACAGCTATCCGTTCAGAGATGAGTGCAGACATACATGGCTGTATTACCCGCGACACTTTTTTTCATTGCGTAGGCTGAGCGGTGTTATCGTGGGTAGCGGATAGCTGATTGAAGAGAAAATAAAACCAGAATTATGCACCGGATAAATATATAACAAGTGCATAAATGGAGTAATATGAGCAATGCAGATATATACAGTTGAAAGCATAACAGAGGCAGACTATGGTTGTGAAGAAACCGGAAGAAAGGAGCCGACGGCTCTTTTAAAGCTTATAGAAGATGCACCGGATCCGGAAGAAAAATATGTTGAAGTTACGGAAGCGACTCTTGCAAAACAGAAGATTTCAGAAGGTAAAAAAGTATGCTTTACAAAGGATGGAAATATCCTTAAATATATCCGCGTTGTAGCAGCAGTAATCCGAGATGATGAAAGGATTTTTGCAACTGCAAGAGGTTACGGAGAATATAAAGGCTGGTGGGAATTCCCCGGTGGAAAAATAGAAAAGGGAGAAACGCCACAGCAGGCTCTTGTCAGGGAAATTAAGGAAGAACTTACAGCAGATATAAAAGTTGGTGAAATTATACATACCATTGAATATGATTATCCGGAATTCCATCTTTCCATGGATTGCTTTTGGGCAGAAGTAACAGGCGGCCAGCTTGTTTTGAAGGAAGCAGAAGCAGCAAGATGGCTTGGAAAAAATGAACTGGATTCTGTTAAGTGGCTGCCGGCAGATCTGGAACTGGTGGGGAAAATAAAAAATCCTTAAAAGAACAGGTTGTGATGCAGAGGACGAGGTTTGCAAAATGATCAAAGCAGTTATTTTTGATATGTTTGAAACGCTGGTTTCTTTGTTTGAAGGAAGAACTTATTTCAGCGAACATATGGCACAAGATCTGAACCTGTCTGTGAAGGAGTTCAAAAAAGCATGGCATGAAACAGAAACCGGCAGAAGCTGTGGGAAATATACTATTGAAGACGGGGTAAAGATGGCGCTCCATTCAGTCGGATATGATGATGAGAGTGCCGTTAAATTATTGGCAAAAAAGCGTAGAGAGTCTCTGAATGATACCTTTTCTGTAATACCTGCAGGATCACTTCATCTGCTTGATGAATTGAAAAGAAGGGGGATACTGCTTGGACTTATCAGTAATTGTTATTCAGATGAAAGAGAGTTCATCAGAAACAGTCCGTTATATGAGTATTTTGACGCAGCCATGCTTTCTTTTGAGCAGGGTGTAAGCAAGCCTGACAGAGAAATATTTGAAAGAACGCTGAAAATACTTAAAGTAGATCCGAAGGAATGCATTTATGTGGGAGACGGAGGATCGAACGAGCTATATGCAGCTTCTGAGATAGGTATGAAGGCGGTCCAGACACTGGTATTTCACGATATGGCCTACGAACCGCATGTGCCATGCAAAATACTGGAGGATTTTCCCCATATATATAAGCAGGAAGAATTGCTTGATTTTATCAAACAGATGAAGGCAGTATAACATTTTAAACAGGGTCATATGTAGAAAAGAGGGTGAAGAATCATGAATAAAAGAAAACTTGTAGTAAATTTCCCTCCTGTAAATGAAAGTCAGAAGGAATATATAAGCCGGCTGGCCGGAGAGCATGGATTTGAAACGGTTTTTTGCAATGATCCGGACGAAACAGAAAAAGAGGCAGCGGATGCAGAGATCCTGTTCAGCTTTAACAGCAGCCTGATAAAGCCGGGCAGCAGCCTTAAATGGATATGCACACCTTCGGCAGGGGTGGATCACTTCCTGGATAAGGTAAAGGGGAGCGGTATGATACTTACAGGTTCTTCGGGGGCATACGGGGTTACCATTGCGGAACATATAGTCATGACTGCCTTGGAGATAATGCGGAGACGTCCCGATTACATCAGGCTGAAAGAGGAGAGGAAATGGGAGCAGAACCTTCCGGTCCGTTCCCTGTATGGAGCGAGAGTCACTTTTGCCGGAACAGGGGATATCGGTAACGAAGCAGCTGTCAGAATCAAGGGATTCAAGCCTGCCTGCATGGTTGGAGTGAACCGTCGGGGATCCAACCCCGGTAATATCTACGACAGGATAGTATCATTAAGTCAGATCGATGAGGTCCTGCCAAAAACCGATGTGCTTATCTTAAGCCTTCCCGCAACGCCTGAAACGATAGGGATCCTGAACGAAGAAAGGCTGAGCAGGCTGCCTGAGAATGCATATATTATAAATGTCGGAAGAGGAAATGTCCTTGATGAGAAGGCACTCGAGAAGATGCTTCGTGAAGGTAAGCTGGGCGGAGCTGCCCTGGATGTGTTTGAAAAGGAGCCGCTTGATAAGGACTCTACATTATGGGACTGTCCGAGACTGATCCTTACAACGCACGTTGCAGGCAACTGGACACTGCCCTATACGGTAGATAAGATCATAAGTTTATTCGCTGAAGACTTTGAGAATTATTGTGCTGGCAGGCCGCTTAAACAGATCGTGGATATCGAAGCCGGCTATAACCTGAAATGAACCAGGCAGAGAATAAAGCAGGATATAGCCGACTGGAAGGATAAGAGGGTTATCATGATTGATTCAGCTGAGAAAATACTTGAAATAAATGATCGTGCGATACAGCTTTTAAGAGAGGTTGGGATCACCGAACCCGAACGAAGGATGAAACAGTATCCGCATGAGTTTTCGGGAGGAATGCGGCAGCGTATCGTGATAGCGATCGCTCTTTCGTGTAATCC
>JAILCT010000127.1 GCA_024690425.1 Lachnospiraceae bacterium
TTAAGATAGGTTATTCCATCTTCCGTCTTCTGCTCATACTTGTGGGAATGGCCGTATATAACAAAATCAATACCCGACAGATCCTTGCGTATATCACTTTTCTTATGCACCATGTAGAACCGATAGCCGCAGATTTCCATCTTCTGCTCATAAGGAATACCCTCTGCCCAGTCCTTATCAGCATTTCCACGCACAAAATAAGCCCTGCCCAGCTTTTCGATAGCTTCTACGGTTTCTTTCGAAGCTATATCGCCGCCATGCAGGATGATATCACAGTCTATGATCTTCTCAGTAACCTCATCCCTTAAAAGAGAATGGGTGTCGGATATTATGGCTACTTTCATCCTAAACCTGCCTTATTCATCTCCGTCATAATAATACAGATCAAATCCTATTTCAGCCTGGATATCATTGGAAAATGAGATTATATCCTTTTCTAAAACAACTTCCGGTCCATCGCCCGATATTGCGGAGATCACAATAACAATATCACATTTTCCGCCTGTCTCTTCCAGCAAGCTTCTGATATCCTGTCTCTTTCCGCCAAACAGGTTAAGAATGGGCGCAACGGCTTCTGTTACAGAACGGACTTTCATATTGCCGGTTGAATATACCCATTCAAAACACGCAAACTCCCGTATCTTGAAATCGTTCTTATCCCTTGTCTGCGTTGGACTAATTCCAAGCCTGTCTGTTATTAATTTAATATAGTTTTCTTCTGTGGTTAAAACCAATGACGCGTTAATATATTTATCCATATATTTCTTTAGTCCACCCCAACCATAACCGACGTAGCCTTAATAATGGCATAGGCTTCCTTGCCTACTTCAAGCTCTAACTCCTTAATTGCTGCCATGGAAATGGTAGAAGAGATCACATTCCCACCGCCTATGTCAATCTTAACAATACCGTTTACTGCTCCCTCCTGGATATCAATAATCTTTCCTTTTAACTGATTTCTTGCGCTTAATTTCATTTTTTTCTGCTCCTTTCATTTCATGATAATAACAAACGGATAATCTCCTATTTCCGTGTGAATAGCTTTACTTGTCAGATTGAACCACGAGCTGCAGTTATCAAGTACTATCGCATCAGAAGTTATAATATTTTCCTTATCATACAGGCTCTTATCAACATCATAAATGACCTCACACTCTGCCTTCACGCTTGATCCTGCAAACATATCCTCTATCTTGCTGCTCAATCTCCCGGAATTGGATATCGGCGCATCTATCAGAAAATGAGCTTCTCTCACACCTTCTGCTTCCAGTACCTTTCTTATCGCTTCTATAGCCATATCGGTCTTATCAATGATCCTGTATGTTCCCCTTAATCCTGCAAGATCCCTTATAGTCCCGTCCATGCATGATAAGAGGGTTGATCCCGAAAAGGCAATTTCCAGGGTAATAACTGTATTGAACGTATCTATATATACAACCGAATCCTTCAGTTCATGGACTTCCTTTGCAAGGCGCTCCTCGACCCTGTCTTTTGGGGAAATGCTCCTTGCAAGTGCAAGCCTCTGGCGTTCAGATAAGAGATGATGGTTTCCGACAAAGGTGGATGCCGGTTTGATCTGATACCCGCGGTTGATAAGATAATAGAGTTCCTCTCCCGCACGCCTTAACTTTTCTATCTGATCTATGAATTCTTTTTCATCCGAGGAAACATATCCTCTCTTTACCGTATCCGGCATAAGCTATCACCTGATCGCTTTCTTACTCTTATACCAAATAAAAACACAAAGAGTCGTCAGCACTGCTGTGATACCAAAGATAATGCCTTTCTTTGGAATCTTCTTTTTCCCTTCACAAATCTCTTCTTCAACCGGTCTTACTTTTTCAAGCATTACGTTCTGAGCATTATACTCAGTGTCATTCCACTCATCATATCCGTCATAGGGAGCCGATGGATCGTGAGGTTTCTGCTTTTTCAACGAATTGCAGATCTTATCTTTATACCTGAAAGCAAAATCAAGATCATCCGTCCAGCCTGTATGTCCGGTTATTATCTTGGGAGTTATTCCTTTTTCTCTTATTATGTTTTCAAGCTTTTTAAGAGATTCCTTTGCAAGCTCGTTATCTTCAGCAAGCGAATTGATGAAGCTGTAGCCGCCATTTGCTCCGAACCATATGGTATCTCCGGTAAAAAGGTATTCATCATCTACAAGATACACCATATGTCCCCATGTATGACCGGGAACAAGGATACACTCGACTTTTATGCCGTCAATATCTACTATCTGTCCATCCTTAAGCAGAACGCGCTCGTTGTCGGTCTTAACCAGCGGAAGCTTATAGCATCCAAAGATTACTTTACGCCGTACCTCTCCGGTTAAGTATCTGTCCTCTATTTCACTAAGATACAGCTTTGCATCTTTAAACAGTCCATCACTGTCAATCTCTACTGCACCCACATGATCCGTATCCTGGTGAGTGATAAAGATATGCTTTATGTCTGCCGGATCGATACCAAGCCATTCCATCTTCTCCTCAAGGCGGTCATAGTTATAACCTGCGTCTATCATTATAGTCGTACCATTTTTCGTATAGAAAAAGATGTTTGCTATCCATTCCCTGACACAGGCGGTCCTTTCATCAATACGGCCTGTATTCAAGGGTTTGAATATCTCTTTTCCCCTGTATCCTATACTCATTACCTTTTTCTGAAAATTAGATGCCTTCTTGGACATTACTTTTCCTCCTCAGATACTGATCTTATATGACACATTAAACTCTTCTCCCGCGCCGAGCTTCTGCTCATATTCACGCTCTGAAAGTTCCCCATCAAAGCTTTCCTTATCACAGCGACCGTACCACGGCTCTATGCATACAAAAGGCGCGTTCTTATGAGGCGGTGACCAAAGACCTACTAACGGTGATGCAAACATAACGGATACCAGAGGTTCTTCAGACTTCTCAGGAACTATCTCGACAAGGCTAAGCTGGTTATCCTCTATCACCAGTGCATCTCCGTCAAATAATTGCTCCGTTATCGGAAGTTTTCCCTCAGGTGTATCAATTACCTGTATCTTATCGGTTACACAACCGCCTTCGCCAAATACCCTGTTACTTATTGACTTTACAGGCATTCCATTCCTGTCATAAAGCCTGAAGGATGCTTTGCCATCTTCTGGCAGCATGAATCCCGGATGAGCTCCGATAGAAAAGTACAATACACCATCATTTGTGTTCTTCACTCTCCATAGAACTGTTATGTTCCTTCCCTCAATGCGATACCCGATGTTTAAGTGAAACTTAAAGGGATACCTTGCCATGGTCTCTTCTGATTCTCTGAGTTCAAACCACATCTCGTTTTCGCTGCTGTTCTTTACGGCAAATTCCATATCCCTGGCAAACCCATGCTGCCCGATATTATATGTCTTACCGTTATGATTGTATTTCTTGTCCTTAACAGCTCCGACAAAGGGGAAAAGCACCGGTGATGTCCTGTTCCAGTACATAGGATCAGAGTTCCAAAGGTATTCCCGTCCTGTTTTCTTGTCTTTGATACTCTTTAGTTCCGCGCCGTGCGTATCTATTTCGCAGATGATTTCCGCATTCTGTAAGGTGTATAACATGCTCTTCCTCCTACCATTATTATTTCATTGATGTATAGTTTTTTGCGTGCATACAGTTTTTCTAGTTAAATTCATATCTTTTAACTGTACAATTATCAATTCCAAATGATGAGAATTCCTCATTGTCCATTTCCCTGAAATATGATTCAATGATCCTTACTATCCCATTATGCGCTACCAGGATATATCTCTTGTCACCGGCTTTTATCTCATCCAATAGATTATATATCCTCTGAGCCAGTTGAAGCATTGATTCACCGGTACCGAATCTGCTGGCCATATCCTTCTTTGCTTCATGGAATTTAGCCCCGTTCCTCGGCGTTGCTTCATACCTGCCAAAGTTCTGCTCTATTAGCCTTTGCTCCACCTTCACGGGTATTCCTGTAATCTCGGATATATGTCTGGCAGTTTCAGATGCTCTTACAAGTGGTGAGGTGAGAATCATATCGGCTTTTATACCCATAGCTAAAATTTTCCTGCCGGTTTCTTCGGCCTGTTCATGTCCCTTTTTCGTAAGTTCAATGTCTGTCGCTCCGCAAATCTTGTTTTCCACATTCCAGACGGTCTCACCGTGCCTTACAAAGTAAAATTGATCCATTGATATCTCCTTAAGTACAGCTATTTATTGACATTGACTATATTAGTCAAGATAAAACAGGCCGTTTTTTTCTATCATTTTCCTATCTGTATTTTACTCCAAAATACCACCTGTTGTTGTGACTAAAAAAGTCACAGACTATATATAGTTTCACGTAATAGGGACAG
>JAILCT010000139.1 GCA_024690425.1 Lachnospiraceae bacterium
GCGGCGCTCGGCAGGATAAGACAGGCATCCCATACACTTTCCTACGGGGATTACAGGGAAGCGGCACTTACAAACAGGCAGTACGCATATACAAGGAATACGATAGATAACACTGTTATTATTACGCTCAACAATGATGACAATCCTGCCCGCGTAAGCTTCGGAGGGATTAAAGACGGTACTTACACAGGCGCTCTGTCTGGAAACAAGGTCACTGTATCCGGAGGCGGATTCAGCGCTGAGCTGCCTGCTCATTCGGGAGAGGTATGGTTGCCGGAAGGAGAATATAAGAATTACTGCAAGGGCAGGAAGGCCGAGCCTGTGGTGACAGTGAGCCTCCATACGGATGATAAGAAAGAAGAGATAAAAGAAACACCGGCAAGGGAAGCGGAAATAAAGAAAATGCCGGCTGCCGGAGAAACAGAAAAAGAAAGCAGAAAAGAAACAGCGGCAGAAAAGAAGCCCGCAGGAAAACGGAGCGGGAAGAAGGTTGCCAACGGAGCCGGTGCTAAGTACGGACTGGATGAGAAATACGATGCGATCGATCCCGATGATATAAGGACAAGATCGGATTACGAGGCTATGTCGATCGAGGAGCTTCAGGTTGCGATACTTGAGAAGATGGCTGCCAACGGACCGGTTAATGACCAGATGATCAGGACAGTAATGGAAAATGTCTATCCGGATTCGCTTAAGAACTGGGTCAAAAGCTTCAGATAAATAAGGGTTAAGTTTGTCAGACATTGGCCGATATATTATTCAGGAGATAAGGATTGGCACGGAAGCACGGTAATTGAGAAGGATACTCAGTTATTGTGCTTTCTTTTATTGTAAAGTTCCTCTTTAAAAATTGTCAGGTTTATCGTATAATGTAATATACCATTCAAAATGGGATATTTATGTAAACAACTAAACCAATTAAGACAGAAAGAGGAAAAGAAATGGTTTATACAGATATAGGAATAGATTTGGGAACAGCCAGTATTCTGGTTTATATACACGGCAAGGGCGTTGTGCTTAAGGAGCCCTCGGTCGTGGCCTTCGACAGGGACACCAACAAGATCAAGGCTATCGGTGAAGAAGCCAGGCTGATGCTTGGACGTACACCAGGCAACATCGTGGCAGTAAGGCCGCTGAGGCAGGGCGTTATCTCCGATTATACCGTAACCGAGAAGATGCTTAAGTACTTTATCCAGAAGGCGATAGGCCGTAAGACCTTCCGTAAGCCGAGGATAAGCGTATGTGTGCCCAGCCAGGTAACCGAAGTTGAGAAGAAGGCTGTTGAGGATGCCACCTATCAGGCAGGAGCAAGAGAGGTTGAGATCATAGAGGAGCCCATAGCGGCAGCTATCGGAGCCGGGATCGACATCAGCAAGCCCTGCGGGAACATGATAGTGGATATAGGCGGCGGAACATCGGATATCGCAGTTATATCACTTGGCGGTACCGTGGTAAGTAATTCGGTAAAGATAGCCGGCGATGATTTTGACGAGGCTATTGTAAGATACATGAGAAAGAAGCATAACCTTCTGATCGGTGAGAGGACCGCTGAGGACCTTAAGATCAAGATAGGTACTGCTTTTAAGCAACCCGAGGTAGATTACCTTGAAGTAAGGGGACGTAACCTGGTAACCGGACTTCCGAGAACCGTTAAGGTATCGAGTGAGGAGACCGAGGAAGCGCTCCGTGAGACAACAGCACAGATAGTGGAAGCCATCCACAGCGTACTTGAGAGGACGCCGCCCGAGCTTGCAGCGGATATCGCAGACAGGGGTATCGTACTTACAGGCGGAGGAAGCCTCTTGAGGGGACTTGAGGATCTGATAGCTTACAAGACCGGTATCAATACGGTAACGGCTGAGGATCCGATGACCGCGGTAGCGATAGGTACCGGAAAATATGTGGAGCTGCTTGCCGGCTATGATGCTGAACTTGACAGGTAATCTTTAAACAAAGGATTTAAGGGGAGTGAATCTGTATGCTTAAGGGATTATACACAGCTTCAACCGGAATGGTACACGAACAGCGAAGGGTGGATGTCATGTCCAACAATCTTGCTAACTCGGCAACTACGGGTTTCAAGAAGGAAGGCACGACGGCACAGGCATTCAAGGACGTTCTGGCATATAAGATAAAGGACACATCTGAACCTTATTATGCAAGGTATGAAGGTGTCATGAACATGGGAGTCAAGATCGGTGAGATGTATACCGACTATTCCCAGGGTTCTTTTCATGAGACCGGGAATACATGGGATCTGGCCCTCTCGGGCAAGGGTTTCTTTGCGATTGAATTTACATCAAAACAATATAAGGACAGGGACAGCGAAACATCCGTCAAATATACAAGAGACGGTACCTTCACCCTTAACAAGGAGGGCGAACTGGTAACCAAGGACGGGGATTTTCTTCTTGACAAGGGAGGCAATCATATCAAGCTGGATCCCTTCACCAAATATTCGGTAGACCGTATGGGTGTCATAAGGAACCAGCAGACGGGTGCGGCTCTTGCAACAATCCAGATAACTGATTTTGAAGATTATGATTATCTTGAGAAATACGGCGAGACTATGTATCAGCCTGTGGAGGGGGCAACCGAGCAGGCAGCCGAAGCCCAGGTGTACTCCGGATACCTTGAAGCATCGAATGTCCAGGTGGTACAGGAAATGGTCGATCTCATAGCCTTCACGAGGGCGTATGAATCCAACCAGAAGATAATCCAGGCATATGACCAGACGCTGGATAAGGCGGTTAACGATATCGGTAAAGTGTGATCTTGATATTTTAAGGAGGACGATGGTATGGTAAGGGCATTATGGACAGGCGCTTCGGGAATGATAAGCCAGCAGAACAATGTTGACACCATTGCGAACAATCTTGCCAATGTTAATACAACGGGATATAAGACAGAAGTAAATGAATTCAAGTCGCTTCTCTATCAGACCCTGCAGACAAAAACGACAACTGCCAACGGTGAGAACAAGCCGATAGGAGCACAGGTGGGACTGGGTGTGCGCAATGCGTCGATAACATCCGAGTTTACTCAGGGTGCATATCTTGCATCAGAGAATCCGACGGCATTTGCGATAGGCGGTGACGGCTTCTTCGGGCTTCAGGGTGAAGACGGTAAGGTATACTATACAAGGAACGGTAACTTCAACTTTGCTCTGGGCGGAAACAATACACTTAAGCTGTCAAGCTCGGACGGACTTCCGGT
>JAILCT010000175.1 GCA_024690425.1 Lachnospiraceae bacterium
TGATCACGGAATATACGATAAAGCCACATATTCCGACGCCTGTTATAACGAATTTGATCCATCTGGCCAATGCATCCTGTTTCATGATAACCTCCTTATAAAAAACGGAAAATCATTCTCGGTACATGGATACATTACCACCGAAAGACATGCGTGTCAATAATAATTTATCGAAAAACGATAAATATTTATCATTTGGATAAGATGTGAGGTTTACATAAAATTACGATAAGATTATTTACTACATAACAAAACGGAATTTGCCCTTGCTCTCCCAGCGTATCTTACGGGCTTCGAAGGGGGTCTCGCCGTCAAGATGGATCTGCTGGGGTTTTATCGAGGCAAGATGCATCGACCTGCATCTGAAACAGTCTATCTTTCTAAACTTAAGATGGTTCTTGGAATAAACCGCAACGACTGCAAGCAGGAGCTTCCACTTGGGCATATCACGGACAAGACACACATCCAGCAGTCCGTCTGTCGGATCCGCATCCGGACAGAAGGGCACACCGCCGCCTTCACACATATGGTTCATTCCGACCGCGAAGAAGAGCTTCTTGATACGAATGGGCTTCCTGTCATCAAGATAGAGGAGAGCCATGGTCTTCTTGCGCGTGAAGATCTGCTTGACTCCGATAAAAACGTAGATGAGCTTGCCGATCCCGATCCTGTTAAATATCTTCTTAAGCCTTGACCCCGAAACTTCCTTGCAGATATCGGCATCATATCCTGCGCCGCAGCTTATAAGGAACCTGCGTGACGGATAATCGTCAGCGGTCACCTCGCCGTAATCAAGCAGGTATTCCGTCGGCGAATCGATGAGGTGGCCGACAGCTGCATCTATGTTGCTGTTAACCTTCATATTGAAGGCAAAGTCATTTCCCGAGCCGGATCTGATGCATGAAAGGGTCGTATGCTCAAAATCCCTGATCCCGTTGAGCGTTTCGTTGAGCGTCCCGTCTCCGCCGATCACAAGGATATGGCAATCCTTTTCAAGCTGCCTGGTGAGCATGGATGTAACGTATTCCGCCTGACCGGGAGCGCTGAGTATATGTTCATTATAAGGAATGCTTCGGGAATCAAAGATCGCCTGCACCTTTTTCCAGGATTTTCTGGCATTGCCGGAGGAAGCCTCCGGATTTATCAGCACTTCATATGTATCCAATTTCCGGTTTGCCTTTCTCTGTTTATCGGAAAAATAAATTCATTCTAATAATAAGCTAGAAGATGACCTTATGCAAGGTGTATAATGGACTCATGAAGAATGAGAAATTTAACAAAATCCGTTCCGGCATGACTTTTAACATGATAGGAGCGATCATATTTCTGCTTGTCATATTCGGTATTATCGTAAGTGTGATCGGTCTTGTGAGCTTCACCAATGCTTTCAACAGGGAATATGCGACTTCGACGTATCATATAGCCCGTACCGCGACCACCCTGATAAACGGCGATCATCTCGATGAATACCTTGCCGGTGAAGAGATGGAAGAATATGAAAGGTCGAAGAAGTATCTTGATGGCTACTGCAAGGCAATACATGTGTCCGTTATCTATGTAATAAAGGTCGACACGAGTGATTACGGACGTTTTGTGTCTGTTTTCGATTCCGTTGACAATACGGTGGATAATACGGAATACACCGTCTGGGAACTGGGACATAAACGGGATACCACCAACGACGAATACCGTGATAAGTACAGGGTGCTCTATAATAATGAAGCGGAGTATGAGACCATCTACAGAACGGGAACTTCAGACGGGGTGCATCCGCATGTTACAACTCTGGTTCCTGTTAAGGATTCGAAGGGCGAAGTTGTGGCCATAATGTGCGTACAGCGGCCCGCAAGCGAGATAAACCGGGCCAGGTTCCCATACATTATCAACATTGCCATATCGACGTTTATCCTTGCCACGGCTTTTGCCTTTTTCGCAGCAGCATATCTTAGGACGCAGTTTGTGATCCCCATCAGGAAGGTATCCGGCGAGGCGACAAGGTTTGCCGAAAAGAACACCAAGGGAGGATCCCTTGCTGACATTACAAGGATAGAAGAAATAAAGAGTCTTGCCGGCTCCATAGACAAGATGGAGACGGATATGCTCAGTTATATAGATAATCTTACGGCCATAACCGCTGAAAATCAGAGGATAGAAACAGAGCTGACGCTTGCCGCCAGGATCCAGGAGAATTCGGTTCCGGATGATTTTCCGGCTTTCCCGGACAGGGATGATTTTGACATTTATGCTTCAATGACACCTGCCAAGGAAGTGGGTGGTGATTTTTATAACTTCTCTCTTATTGATGATGATCATTTGGCGATAGTTATCGGAGACGTGTCGGGTAAGGGAGTGCCTGCGGCCCTCTTTATGATGGTCACGAACATCCTTATAAGCGAGCGATTACGGACGGATGCAAGTCCTTCCGGGATACTTATGTCCGTTAATGAAGATCTGTGTGCCCACAACAGGGCTGAGATGTTTGTCACTGTATGGCTGGGTATACTGGAGCTGTCAACCGGCAGGCTTCTGACCGCTAACGCTGGGCATGAGGATCCTGCGATTTACAGAAAAGGAGCGGGATTTGAGCTTGTCAGTGAAAAACACGGATTTGTTTTGGGAGGCATGGAAGGCGTAAGATATACAGACCGGGAGATCCTGCTTAATGCAGGCGATAAGGTATTTATCTATACGGATGGCGTCCCGGAGGCTACAGATGCCGATGATCGGATGTTCGGCCTTGACAGGATGATGGAAGTCCTTGGGGAGTGCGGAGACCTTACATGTGAAGAGATCCTTGGAAAGGTGCATGAGCGTGTGGATAATTTTGTGGGGAATGCTCCCCGGTTTGATGATCTGACCATGTTGTGCCTTGAATATAACCATATCTTGTGATACCCTTGATGGCATGAGTATTGCAGTAGTTCTTGAACAAATGATCATGATCGCCCTGCTTATAGCAATGGGCTTTGCCGCTTATAAGAAGGGGATCCTGTCTGATAAGGCCGGGGCGGTTATTTCTGCTCTTGTAGCCAATATCACCAATCCCTGCCTTATGATATCCTCGATGCTCTCGGGTGATGAGCGTGTAAGCGGCAGGCTGCTTCTGCTGGGGCTTCTCGGAGCCATAGTCACATATGCCATCCTTATAGTGGTGGCGGAATTTTTGCCCCGTTTGTTCAGGGTCGGGCAAAATGAGCACTTCTGCTATTTCCTTATCCTCCTCTTTGGGAACACGGGTTTTATAGGGATACCGCTTGCGAATGCAGTGCTGGGTCCCGATTCGCTTGTATATGTCTGCTTCCACAATCTGATATTCAGTTTTCTTATATATACTATAGGTGTAAGAAAGATAAGAGATGCCGCTTCGGATGCCGGGATGGAAGTTGAAGAAGGACATGGCATGAGAGATATGATCAACACCGGAACAGTTGCTGCGATCCTTGCGCTTATATTGTATGTGACCGGGATGAACCTTCCTCATATCCTTATGCTTACAATTGATTATGCGGGAAGGTCCACTACATTTTTGTCAATGACGGTCCTTGGTATCGCAGTTGCCAGGATGAAGCCCTTAAGAGTAATTAAGAACCGGCGGCTCATTATCTTGTCACTGCTCAGGCTTACGATCATTCCTGTCATTATGATCTATGTACTTAAGCTTTTTATACATGATGACCTGATCATATACACATCGGCCCTTATGCTTGCCGTACCAGCCGGCAATATGCCGCTAATACTGGCGACTAAGCAGGGGCTTGATGCGGAGACGATAAGCGACGGCATCGTGCTGTCAACGGTCCTGTCCATAGCGACTATCCCGCTTGTCACACTTTTTGTGTGAATTCTTCTTGACAATGGAGCCTGCAAGTTTATAATAGTTTTGATGAAGCAAGGGCGCTTTGGATCATATCCGAAGTGCCCTCTTTTTACGTTAACAATGCGCTTCTGTAAAAAGGAGAAAAATGAAAAAGTATAACAGAAAGCTCATACTCGAAAACGGTACGGAGATCCCGGGCTATTCCTTTGGGGCACCGGGGGAGAGGATGCTGGAGCTGGTCTTTAACACTTCCATGGTCGGATACCAGGAGATCATATCGGACCCATCCTATACGGATCAGGCTGTGGTCATGACTTATCCGCTTATTGGCAACTACGGGATGAGCGATGAGGATTATGAATCAAAATCACCCTCCATCGGAGCTCTTGTTGTCAGGGAGTATAACGATGACCCATCCAGTTGGCGGTCGGATGAACCTCTTGATTCAGTCATGAGGCGGTATAATATCGCAGGGATAAGCGGAGTCGATACCAGAAGACTGACCCGCATAATAAGGGAGATCGGATCATGCAAGGCGATTGTGACCGATATGGTCAATGACTCAAAACTGTCACTTGAGAGGTTAAAAAACACAGAACTGCCAAGGGATCAGGTATCAAGGGTGACCGCAAAAGAAAGTTACATATCGGACGTATGTGACAATAAATCCTCTTATAATGTGGTCGCCATTGACTGCGGGATGAAGTCAAATATAGTGCGCGAGCTGAACGCTCACGGATGCAGAGTCACTGTGGTTCCTTATGATACGACTCCGGAAACAATAGAAGGATATAAGCCCGACGGTATATTTATTTCGAACGGACCGGGTGATCCGACGGATGCTGTTCCCGTAATTGAGACTGTAAGAAGGCTTAAGGGGCGCTATCCCATGTTCGGGATATGCCTGGGGCATCAGATTATAAGTCTTGCATACGGAGCCTCTACATATAAGCTTAAGTTTGGGCACAGGGGAGGCAACCATCCTGTCATGAACCTGGAAACAGGCAAGATAGAGATGACTTCGCAGAATCATTCGTATGCCGTTGACCGATCGAGTCTGGCAGGAACAGGCCTTAAGGTTACCCATGTAAACCTGCTGGATGATACGGTTGAAGGGCTTAGTTGTGAAGAGGACCGTGTCTTTTCTGTCCAGTATCATCCCGAAAGTGCACCCGGACCATGTGATTCGGAGTACTTATTCGACAGATTCGTAAATCTAATGTGAAGACATGAAGACAGGGGGACGGTTCTACTGTCTTCATTCTTCATATTTGGATAAATATAAAAATCCGATGAATGGATAAATGAAGACAGTAGAACCGTCCCCCTGTCTTCATGAGGAGATAATATGCCGAAAGATACTTCCATAAAGAGAATAATGGTCATAGGCTCAGGCCCGATCGTAATAGGGCAGGCAGCTGAATTCGATTATGCGGGGACTCAGGCCTGCTTAGCCCTTAAGGAAGAGGGGTATGAGGTGATCCTGTGCAATTCGAATCCGGCCACGATAATGACCGATACATCCATTGCCGACAAGGTCTATATGGAGCCCCTGACGCTTGAATATGCAGCAAGGATAATAAGAAGGGAGCGGCCTGATGCGATCCTTCCGGGGATAGGCGGCCAGACAGGTCTTAATCTTGCGGTTAAGCTTGCCAAGAAGGGGATCCTCAAGGAATGCAATGTGACCCTGCTAGGAACAAGCATTGAGAGTATTGAGAGGGCAGAGGATCGCGAGCTCTTCAAGGAACTGTGTATGGAGATAGGCGAACCTGTCTTGCCATCCATTGTCGTAAATACTATGGAAGAAGGCCTTGATGCGGCAGAGAAGATCGGATATCCGGTTGTAATAAGGCCCGCATATACGCTGGGCGGTACCGGTGGAGGATTTGCCGATGATGAGGAGGAATTCAGGGAGATCATTAAGAATGCCCTTGCCTTATCGCCTGTTTCACAGGCCCTTGTCGAGAAAAGTGTCAAGGGATACAAGGAGATCGAATACGAGGTGATGCGTGATGCCAATGATACGGCCATCACTATCTGCAACATGGAGAATCTCGATCCGGTAGGCATACATACCGGCGACTCCATCGTGGTATGCCCTTCGCAGACCCTGACCAATAAGGAATATCAGATGCTGCGCTCGTCAGCCCTTAAGATCATACGAGCCCTTAAGATAGAAGGCGGCTGCAATGTCCAGTTTGCCCTGGATCCAAAGTCATTCGATTATTATCTCATAGAAGTAAATCCTCGTGTATCAAGGTCCTCAGCCCTTGCAAGTAAGGCTTCCGGCTATCCCATTGCCAGGGTTTCGGCCAAGATAGGAGTGGGGATGTATCTTAATGAGATACATCTTGTAAATACGCTTGCCTCCTTCGAACCGGCACTTGATTATGTGGTGAGCAAGATGCCCAGGTTCCCCTTTGATAAATTTGCCGATGCCAATAACAGCTTAAGTACCCAGATGAAGGCGACGGGCGAGGTCATGAGTGTTGGGCGGACCATGGAAGAGTCACTCCTTAAGGCCATAAGAAGCCTTGAGCAGGGAGCCGACCACCTATATATGGACAAGTTCGATGCCCCGGATACAGATGAGTTAATGAAGTATATATCAATAGGTACGGATGACAGGATATATGCCATAGGCGAGCTAATACGCCGGGGGGCTTCATATGATGATATCCATGAGGCTACGGGGATAGATCTTATCTTCATAAGGAAGCTTGGAAATATCATAAAGATGGAAGAACTGCTGAAAGATAACGCACGTGATATCGAATACCTTTATGAAGCCAAGAGGATGGGCTTTTCGGATAAAGCCATTGCAAGGCTGTGGAGCAGGGGAGGCTCCGGTGATGCGCAGGATGGGCCGATGGATGAAGAATATATCTACAATCTGCGCCGGAAAAATAATATAACACCTGTATATAAAATGATAGATACATGCGCATCAGAGTTCAAGTCCTATGTACCTTATTTCTATTCGACCTATGAGGATGAGAACGAATCCATAGTAACGGATAAGAGGAAGATCATCGTCCTGGGATCGGGACCCATAAGGATAGGACAGGGTATTGAATTCGACTATTCAACCGTGCATGCGGTAAACACCATAAGGAATGCAGGCTTCGAGGCCATAATCATAAACAACAATCCCGAGACTGTGTCGACCGATTACTCACAGGCCGACAAGCTCTATTTCGAGCCTCTTACGGTCGAGGATGTCATGAACATAGTAAATCTCGAAAAGCCGGAGGGAGTGATCGCATCCCTTGGCGGGCAGACAGCCATAAACCTGGCAGGACCGCTTATGAAGAGGGGTGTAAAGATAATAGGGACTGACTGTGAGGCTATTGACAAGGCGGAAGACAGGGATGAATTCAACAGGGTCCTTGATGAACTTAACATTCCCAAGCCCAAGGGGTATGCAGTTACCAATATAGAAGAAGGAGTTAAGAGGGCTTCTGAGATAGGATATCCCGTACTTGTCCGTCCCTCCTTCGTCCTTGGCGGCCGGGCCATGCAGATAGTGTCCAAGGAAGCAGACCTTAGACATTACCTTAAGACAGCGGTTGAGATAGATGAGGACAAGCCGGTCCTTGTAGATAAATATATCAAGGGTAAAGAGGTCGAGGTCGATGCCATATGCGACGGTGTTGACGTATTCGTTCCGGGTATCATGGAGCTTGTTGAACGTACGGGCGTCCACTCGGGCGATTCCATGAGTGTATACCCTCCTTATTCCATATCGGACAAAGTCAGGGGCACGATACTTCGGTATACCAAGCAGCTGGGACTGGGCATAGGCATAGTGGGCCTGTATAATATCCAGTTCATAGTCGATGCGGATGATAATGTTTATATAATAGAAGTAAATCCCAGATCTTCAAGGACGGTTCCCTTCTTAAGCAAGGCCACGGGCTATTCGCTTGCGGATATAGCAACACTGGTTATTCTTGGAGTGAGCCTTAAGGAACAGGGAATATTTACCCTCTATCCTGAAGAAAAGAAGAGGTGGTACGTCAAGGTTCCTGCCTTCTCCTTCAGCAAGTTAAGGGGAATGGATGCCTACCTGTCACCGGAGATGAAGTCGACAGGCGAGGCCATAGGATATGATGATAAGCTCCATCGTGCCATGTACAAGGCTCTTATAGCATCGGGCATAGAGCTTCAGAATTACGGCACGGTCCTTGTTACCCTTGCCGATGAAGATAAGGAGGAAGCTCTGCCGTTGATAAGGCGTTTCTATGACCTTGGCTTTAATATAGAAGCCACAACGGTAACAGCTGAATTTTTAAAGGAACACGGAGTTAAGACCAGGGTACGCCATAAGCTGTCCGAGGGCAGCGATGAGGTCCTGAAGGTAATACGATCCGGATACGTCAGTTATGTGATAAATACGCGTGCTATTTTATCGGGAGTCCATTACGGGGACGGGGTTGCCATAAGGCGCACGGCCACCGAGAACAACGTGACCATGTTCACGAGCCTGGATACTGTCAGGGTCTTGCTGGATGTACTTGAAGAGTTGACAATTACCGTATCTACCATAGATGAGTGAAACAGGGGGACAGTCCCACTGTTTCACAGATACCTGGCAATGGTTTCAATAAGTGAATCCCTCTGCAGGGGCTTGGTGATGAAATCATGAAAGCCTTCTTTCATATACATATCTCTCATGCCTGCGCCGTCATTAGCTGTAAGCATGATGAACACAGAGCCATTATTGAGCAACTCCCTGTCCGCCTTTATTGCGGCGAAGGTTTCCAGTCCGTCCATACCCGGCATCAGATGATCGATGAAGACTATATCATATTTTTTGCGCCTGAGCATTTCGATGGCATCGGCTCCGTTTGTAGCGGCATCAATGCCGATAAGGGTTTCCTTGAGCAGGAATTGCATTATCTTGATATTGGTAGGTGAATCGTCCACTACGAGAATGGATGCATCCGGTGCGGTGAACGCTCCTTCCGATCCGGTATCTCCGGCTTCATCCAATGAAGCGGGATCCGCCCCGTATTTCTTTACTTCCTGTACAAGTGAGAACGAGAATTCCGACCCTTCACCGTAGGTGCTTTTTATCTCAAGGGATGATCCCATAAGCTCGAGAAGGTTTCTGACTATGTTGAGTCCGAGCCCGGAGCCTTCTATGTTGTGGTTCCTGGCCGTATCGACACGTTCGAAGGGTATACTCAGCTTTTCTATGTCTTCGGGTCTTATGCCTATTCCGGTATCCTTTACGCTTATACTCAGCATAACATGTGTCTCGTCAACCGGCCTTGAACCGACCGTTAATGTAACATAACCCGCCTCGGTGTACTTGACGGCATTGCTTATAAGGTTGAGTGTACACTGTTTGATCCGCTTGGAATCCCCATACAGGATGGCCGGCAGTTCCCCTTCCTTCTTAACGATAAGCTCAAGCCCCTTGTCCGTTACCGGAGCCTTGGCCATATCGGTAAGCTCTTTTATGACCCTGTCTATACTGTAATCAACAGGAACGATCTCCATTTTACCGGCTTCGAGCTTTTCGGTATCGAGAATATCATTTATAAGGTCAAGGAGCATACGGCCGGAAATATCCGCATTCTTTGCATATTCTCGGATGGTTTCCTCCCTGCTCTCCTTAAGGATCATTCCATTCATCCCAAGTATTGAATTAAGGAGGGTCCTAATGTCATGTGAAATGGCTGAATAAAAGGCTGACTTGGCCCTGTTCGCCGATTCTGCCTCGCCGGCTGCAGTCAGAAGGTCCTTGGATATCTCCCTGAAGAATCTTGACAGCCTGTCCGAGAAGGGTACGATGATCTCGTTCTTTGCTGAAACATCGGCTTCGGATGACTGCGTACGGATGACCGGAACAGCACCGCCCTCATCTTCCCTGAAGGCTACCGAAACAAGGGCTGAGTTGAGTTCGGCTCCCTTCCTGCAATTATAGTAGATCTCAGCGTAACCGTATATGGCGGCGAGGGTACCTGAATGCTTTCTGTAGCAGGCGATCTCTTCCTTCTCGCGGTCCTTAAGCAGCATAATCCTGTTGGAACAGGCAAAAAGAAGTACAGCCTGAGGGTCAAAGTCACCTATTGCGCGGCTGTCTTCGCTGACTTCAGAAAGAAGATCATCGGGATTGCCGTAACCTAAACATATTTTCTCGTCGGGGTAAACCGGAGCTCCGAAGATGAGCTGTCCTTCTTTTGGTCCGCTTATGCCGATCCTGGAGATATTCATATCATCCCTTAGCACTATAAGAGGGAATTCGCTCAGGTTCTCCGGAATGATCTGATCGTTCTTAAGCCCCAGGTAATTGTTGTATACCTCGGTTGCGGGACGGTCGTCTATGGCATCAACAAAGAAGGGATTCTCTTCGGCGGTGACCTTCATGATCCTGCCTACGGGAGTCCAGCCAAGATTATAATGAAC
>JAILCT010000201.1 GCA_024690425.1 Lachnospiraceae bacterium
TATGCAAATACGTGGGTCTCATAGAAGTTTATCTTATTAAGATAGTCCCTTGTGATATTGAACTCCTCTTCAGTCTCGCCCGGGAAGCCCGCGATTATATCAGTGGTTATCGCAGGGTGGTCAAAATACTTCCTTATAAGATTTACTTTCTCCAGGTATTCACCCGTATCATATCTTCTGTTCATCCTCTTTAACACTTCATCACATCCGCTCTGAAGGGATAAGTGGAAATGAGGACAGAAGGATTTTATGGCTGCCATTTCTTCCAGGAATTCATCGGTGATGATCCTTGGTTCAAGAGATCCCAGGCGGATACGTTCCACTCCTTCTATCTGAGATATCTTCTTAATCATCTCGGTGAGTTCCCTGTTATGGAAGGAGCCTTCTTTTGCTGCCAGATTATAAGCCTTATCCAGTCCGTACGAACTCAGATGGATCCCGGTAATAACGAATTCCCTGCATCCGCCGGCTGCAAGATCACTTATCTCCCTGATGGTTTCCTCTTCGGGCCTGCTTACCACATGGCCCCTTGCAAGCGGGATGATACAGTAGGAACAATACTGGTCACAGCCATCCTGGATCTTTATGTAGGCTCTGGTGTGATCTGTGAGGGTTGAGAGACTATCGTGGCCTCGTGAAGACACGGGGACGGTTCTACTGTCTTCATTCGCATGAAGCGAGGAACTGTCCCTTATTTCATCTCTTATTTCATCCCTTGTTTCACCGTCACCTGTTTCGCATGAAGACAGTATTACCGTCCCCGTGTCTACATCTGATCCTTGGCACGTTCCGGCTTCCACGATATTTACAATATCCGCTTTCTCTTTATTGGAAATAAGGATGTCGATGGCATCATCAGCCATGGCTCCTTCCCTGTCGGTCTCCACATAGCAGCCTGCCGCAACAACGATGGCGTCGGGATTGAGCGCCTTGGCCCGATGGAGCATCTGACGGGATTTCCTGTCAGCTATATTTGTCACTGTGCAGGTATTTATAACATATATGTCCGCTTTTTCACTAAATGGTACAATTTCATACCCGTTTTCCGTAAAGTTTTGTTGCATAAGTTCCATCTCATATGCGTTTACCTTGCAGCCAAGGTTGTGAAATGCGACTTTTTTCATTAGTTTTTCCCTGTTTTTCATAACTTTTTTCAATTGACTTTTCCCTTTCGGAGAATTATCATAATAATTGTAATTCAGGACAGGCTTTGTCCCGAATAAAATAAATGAGAGGAGGAGTCAACATGAAGACAGTTCAGATTTCACTTAACTCGATCGACAAGGTTAAGTCATTCGTTAATGACATCACCAAGTTCGATTATGACTTCGATCTTGTATCAGGAAGATACGTAATCGATGCCAAGTCAATCATGGGTATTTTCAGCCTGGATCTTTCCAAGCCGATCGACCTTAACATCCATGCTGAGGACAATGCTGAAGACGTTTTGGCTGTTATTAAGCCATATATGATCTAATTGTTGTCAGAAGGGCGTTAGAACAACCAAAAGGGCATTTGTCAGAGGACAGAGGTCCTTTTTTTTGTCTTTTTTCCAAGTGCAAAATCATACGGGATCCCAAACCGTCGTGTTACTTATCCGGTATCCCCGCCATGTGTCCCTCATCCAGCTCATACCAAGTAAGCAGGCCGCCTCCTTCATCAGGTTCTCCGTCACTGCTTCCTGTCATCCTGTCGAGCTCATCATCCTTTCTGCAGATGTATATCACGTCGTTCCTTACATCGCCATTGTCAAGCCGGCTCTTCCATTCTTCAATATCATTATCTACCGCTTCATCTATATCCCTTGCATAGTAGAAATTATTAAGCTTCATCCCGTTAAGATATGCGAAAAATGCCGTATCCATCAGGATATCATTTTCATTATACAAAAATACGAACTCATCATAGTTCCTTTTAAGATCTTCAATTTTTGCAGCCTCAAAATCAAACCCGGCCCAAACATTATCATATACCTGATCTGCCACAAAATATCTCTGTTTCTCCGCCACAACCTTAGTCGTATCAAGCACCTGGAAAAGGACCAGGACAAGCAGTATCTTAACCACTATCCCCTTACCCTTTTCCATCTTTCCAAACTTCTCAGACAGAAGCCTTACCGTGCATACGAGGGCGCCCGTGAATATGAGATAGACCGGAACCCATATGAACCGGCCGTTTGAGCGGAATATTCCGGCCGCTTTTCTTACAAACGAAGGAAGCGGTACCCCAAACAGCTTCTTATCGGAGAAAGTCACCATCGGCAGCACCGCAAGAGCAAAGTCAACCATAAGCAGGCACACAAATACGGCTGCCCTTATATGCTCACCAAAGTACTTCTTAAACCCGGCTGCTTTTATGTTTTTTGCAAGATATATAAGAGTCACGGCAATGAGCAGGAAGGCCCCTATGCCTAGATACCCGTAGCCCTCATACTGAAAATCATAATAGAGTTTCATGGGCTTAAGGATAATGCTTCCGTATATCGGATTTATAAAGGTATTAAGATTGCTCGTAAAGCTTCCGAGGCCTTCATCATATCCGCCGGTCGGTCCCGTGAATGCTCCGAAAACAAAGAGAGTTAACAGCCCCGTCAAGCAGAAGCTCAGGATATTTATCATCTCCTCAGCCAATGCGGATCTGTACCCGGCCGGGATTATATTATTCCTGTGATCATTCTTATCTTCGTATATTTGTTCCGTCTTATCCCCGTCCGCCCTGCTTCGTATGACTCTCTCCACCGAAGCTGCGAGCAGTATGCTTCCGACCATCGGCACATAATATGTATGTATTCCTACACACAGAAGTCCCATGAGCGAATAAGCGATAAGTGTCACGGATCTGCTACAGCTTTTCCTGTTTACCCATATATACAGGGCAAGGATCAATATCCACTGGGCTCCAAGGGCTGTATGATAGAACATCCTCTGCAGGACTGTAAAGCTCATGATATAAACAGTGGATGCAATAAGGCTTAAAACATAAGGAAGGTTCCGGTTGACAAGCGGAAGGCGGCCGTCACTTTTTTCATCATACTGGCTCTCAATACCCGGGATCAGGGAATATATGAGCAGGGATGACAAGCCTCCCATAAGCATGAAGCTTAGAAGACCGAATATTCCGAAATACTGAAAGTGCACCGGAAGAACCCCTCTGAATAGCTTAAAGAACAATGCGAACAGGGGGATCGAATCTGTATAGATGACCGACATGCTCGTAGGATAACTAAGCGTATATATCATGCCGATGGGAAAGCGCCAGTCGCTCATACGGTAGTGGCAGAAGCCGATGTAATGCTGGCTTAGATCGATCTCGGTATTAAAGAGCCAGGCATCATACATGGGATTTATGATCTTATACCCATATACCCATAAAAAGCAGACCGCGCCGAGAGCGCAGCCTGTTAAGAACAATATCAGCCTGTCCTTATGAAACGACGATGACTTCATCTGTTTCTATCGCCTTTCTGAAAAGGTCGTCTATCGTATCGGCAAGTCTTGTCTCCGACCGCTTGATCACGTTTATGTTGGGCTTGGTCACAGGATGCTTGGCAACGAAGATCGTGCAGCAGTCCTCGAAGGGAAGGATAGATGTTTCATAGGTATCTATCTTCTCCGAGATCTTTATTATCTCGTTTTTGTCAAAGCCGATCAGGGGCCTGTACACAGGCATGGTGCACACTTCGTTTGTTGCAGCAAGAGACTGCATGGTCTGGGATGCAACCTGCCCTAAGCTCTCACCGGTGATAAGCCCTAAGCACTCACTTTCCTTAGCTATGTGCTCTGCTATCCTCATCATGTAGCGGCGCATGATTATCGTAAGTTCATCATGCGGGCACTTCTCATATATCTCAAGCTGGATATCGGTAAAATTGATCACGTGCAGGTTTATGGGGCCTGCGTATCTTGCCACATATTTCGCAAGGTCCACTACCTTCTGCTTGGCCCTCTCACTGGTATATGGCGGCGCGTGGAAATATACCGCATCTATCTTTACACCGCGCTTGGCGATCATATAACCTGCAACAGGCGAATCGATGCCGCCCGACAAAAGCAACATTGCCTTACCGCCGGTTCCTACAGGCATTCCGCCGGGACCCTCTATGATCTTTGAATAAATGTATATCTTCTCATCCCTTATCTCTATGGTAAGGAGTATATCCGGATCATGGACATCAACCCTCATCTCGGGATAGGCATCAAGGATCCTTCCGCCCATCTCCATGTTTACTTCCTGGGAATCCATGGGATAGCTCTTCCTTGCCCTGCGGCAGTTGACTTTGAATGTCTTATTCTTATCAGGGTATTCGTCATCGATATATTTGATGACATCCTCAGCCAGCTTATCGAATCCCTCATCCTCCACATGGACAACAGGGCATATGCCCGTGATACCGAATACGCGCGACAGTGCATCCACGACCTCATCATAGTCATAGTCACTCAGACACTCTACATGAACACGGCCCTGGGTCTTGCTAACCTGAAATTCACCCTCGATTTTTTTAAGGGAGAACCTTATCTGCTTCATCAGGGCATCTTCAAATATGTACCTGTTCTTGCCCTTTATCGCTATCTCCGCATATTTTATCAAAAACGATGTATATATCATATCTTTCCTTTCATTATAAAACAGGTGAAGACACGGGGACGGTTCTTCTGTCTTCATATTCCGAAAACATGGCGAAGATCCTATAATCTTTTTATGAAGACAGAAGAACCGTCCCCATGTCTTCACATCTTGAACACATGAAACTATAACATTTTCGGATTGTTCTGTAAAGGTAACCGATGCGTGATATAATAGGTAAGGCAAAATCAAAAGCAGCCGGGGATGCAGATGAAAGACAGACAGGTTAGATGGCAGATATCATTTCTTCTGGGAGCACTCGTGGGGGGGCTTGTTTTTGTGATGCTCTTCGGTGTCCGTATCCTCGATGTGACCTATGACGACTGGCTGCTGACCGGCTGGTATGACCTGTCCCAGCACTATGTAGGCTGGGAACTTTACCGGGCATCGGGATGGCACTTTCCCATAGGCCTGTGCGACAACAGCTTCCATCCTTATATGGCATCTGTTGTTTATACCGATTCCATCCCTCTCTTAAGCCTGATCTTTAAGCTCTTATCTCCGATACTTCCCGCTACCTTCCAGTTCTTCGGACTTTACGGACTGTTCTGCTTCATGATGCAGGGCGGCATGGCCAAGCTGCTGCTGCGCCGGATACTACCCGGTGAGATCCACTGCTGCATCGCTTCGGTTCCTTTTATCTTCTGCGCACCCGTGTGGCAGCGGATGTATTACCATACGGCGCTTGCATCACACTATCTCATCCTGATCGCATTCCTGCTATTTATGTACAGGGACAGGATTGGCAAAAGATGGCAGCGGGTCTGCCTGTGGGCAGGACTTGGCGTACTCTGTATCACCATACACTTTACCATATACGGGATGGTCTCTGTGATGCTTGTCGGATTTTCGCTGTGGGAGGCGCTTGACGCCAAGGGCAACAGAGGCGATCAGTCATTCCTTAAAAAATCAGGTATCTTCCTCGGTTATATTTTTACATACCTTGCATCTACCGTTTTTGCCTTCTGGCTCTTCGGAGGTTTCTACGGTGGTATCTCAGGCAAGGCGGACGGCCTCGGGGTCTTCAGTGCCAACCTTAATTCTCTCTTTAATCCCATCGACTATTCACGGATAATAAATGCTTTTCCGTTGACCGGAGGCCAGTATGAAGGCTTATCTTATGTGGGTATAACGGCTCTTATACTCACTGTTCCGGCTGCTGTCTGCTTAATAAGAAATGCAAAATCAATATGGGCGGAGCACAGAAATCTTATCATCTCAATCATCTTTACTTCCATCGTCCTGTGGGTGATAGCACTATCCCCCATCGTGACCTTCGGAGATCATGTGCTCTATGAGATACCCCTGCCTTCTGTGATATATGATGCATGGAGCATGTTCAGGGCATCCGGAAGGTTCCTGTGGCCGGTGATGTATGCATACATACTGATCGCGATCCGTTATGCAAGGTTATGTACAGGCAGGTTTTTT
>JAILCT010000215.1 GCA_024690425.1 Lachnospiraceae bacterium
GATACAATGGGCCGTATGCATTCGGATGCCCAGTTCGCAGGATCTTCATCGGTTCCCGCTCACGTTGAGATGATGGGACTTATCGGAGCAGGTAACAACCCTATGGTCGGCATGACCGTATCTGTTGCCGTTTCCATCGAGGAAGCTGCCAAGGCAGGCAAGTTCTAAACTACAGATAAACAGATAAAATGTGGGGGTGATCATTGGGTCACCCCCGTTTATTTTGAAAATGTGACAGTTTCATTCAGAGCTAAAGTGTCACACAGAGCTGATGTGTCATAAGAGGAGAAAAAATGAATATACCCAATGATCCCGTGATGTTGATGAGTTATATAAATACCCAGTTGAGGGATAACTATCCGTCACTGTCGGAACTGGCAAAAAGCCTGGGACTTGACGAAAAGGAAATAATGAATAAGCTTAATGGTATTGGGATGAAATATGATCCTGATCTAAACAGATTTATTGCAAAATAGAGGGCGAAGGTGCCTGAATAAGGAAGCAGAGAGAATGACTCTTAAGGAATTAAAGACAGGACAGAGTGCAGTCATAGAGAGTGTCGGAGGTGAAGGAGCCACCAGGCAGCACTTTCTTGATATGGGAGTGATACCCGGAGCGGAAGTCACCCTTATCAAATTCGCACCGATGGGAGATCCCATGGAGCTCAGGATCCACGGATATGAGCTGACACTCAGGCTGTCCGAAGCAGAAAAGATCGGAATAACGGCTGCCGGTGAGGATAAGACATCAGAGCCGGCCATAAAAGAGATCATACATAAAAAGGAAAAAACCGGAGCAGACAAGGAAAGACCGAAGAGGAACAAGTCCGGTAAAAGTCATCATCCGGGCCTTGGTGAGGGCGGTATCTTTCATGAAAAGTCAACCGAGAACCCCCTTCCCGACAATACGTTACTTACATTTGCGCTTGCCGGCAACCAGAACAGCGGCAAGACTACCCTCTTTAATCAGCTTACAGGTTCCAACCAGCACGTAGGCAACTTTCCGGGGGTCACAGTTGACAGAAAGAGCGGTGCTATAAAGGGCAGGCCGATGACCGAAGTTGTCGACCTTCCCGGCATATACTCACTGTCTCCCTACACTGATGAAGAGATAGTGTCCCGCCGGTATATAATAGATGAAAAACCCAAGGGAATAATAAATATAGTAGATGCTACAAACATAGAGAGAAACCTCTACCTTACCATGCAGCTTATCGAGCTTGATGTTCCCATGGTCCTTGCCCTTAACATGATGGATGAGATGAGGGGCAACGGAGGATCCGTCAAGATAAATGAAATGGAGGAGCTTCTGGGAATACCGGTCGTGCCCATATCGGCATCGAAAAATGAAGGTGTGGACGAGCTTATAAACCATGCCCTTCATGTTGCAAGATATCAGGAAAGTCCCGGCAAGAAAGACTTCTGTGATGAAACGGACAACGGTGGTGCGGTACACAGGTGTATACACGGCATAATGCACCTTATAGAAGATCATGCAAGGCGGGCCGATATACCGGTCAGGTTTGCTGCCAACAAGGTTATCGAGGGTGATTCAAGGATCATAGACCTGCTTGCCCTTTCCGATAACGAGAAGGAGATGGTCGAGCACATCATAATCCAGATGGAGGAAGAGAGGGGACTTGACAGGTCGGCAGCCATGGCCGATATGCGTTTTAACTTTATAAACAGGCTGGTCAGTGAGACGGTGATAAAGCCTGAAGTGAGCAGGGAAAGAGAGCGCAGCGAAAGGATAGACAGGATACTGACCGGCAGGTTCACGGCTATCCCTGCCTTCATTGCCATAATAGGTCTTGTTTTCTGGCTGACCTTTAATGTGGTCGGAGCCTGGCTACAGGATATGCTCCAGAACGGGATAGACCTTATTTCATCGAGAGTAGATGCTCTTATGACGGCAGCAGGCGTTAATGAGGTGATCCACTCTCTTGTGACTGAGGGCATATTTAACGGTGTCGGAAGCGTCTTGTCCTTCCTTCCCATAATCATCCTGCTATTCTTTTTCCTGTCCCTTTTGGAGGATACGGGATATATGGCCAGGATAGCATTCGTGATGGACAGGCCCTTAAGAAAGATAGGCTTATCGGGCAGGAGTATCGTTCCGATGCTGATAGGCTTCGGATGCTCGGTACCGGGTGTAATGGCTTCGAGAACCCTGCCGTCGGAACGCGACAGGAAGCTGACGATCCTGCTCATTCCCTTTATGAGCTGCACAGCCAAGCTTCCCGTATATGGGCTTTTTATTGCAGCCTTTTTCCCGGGACACGGAGCCCTTATAATGATAGGTCTCTATCTTTTCGGGATCATCACGGGGATCATTTTTGCGATCATAAGTAAGGCTACCGTCTTAAAGGGCGAGGCCGTACCTTTTGTAATGGAGCTTCCCAATTACAGGATGCCGGGAGCCAAGAATGTCTTTCAGCTTCTGTGGGAGAAGGCTAAGGACTTTCTCATGAGGGCCTTCACCATTATCTTCATCGCGACCATTGTCATATGGTTCCTGCGTACCTTCAGCCCCGGATTTGCGATCGCCGAAGATATTTCAGACAGCATACTTGCAAGGATATCGGGACTTGCCGCACCGGTGTTTGCACCGCTTGGATTCGGTGATTTCCGCTATGCAACAGCCCTTATCACGGGATTTATTGCCAAGGAAAGCGTGGTGGCGACCCTTACTGTCCTGTTCGGAAGCACAGAAGCACTGGGGCGTTCGCTTACTGCCGCGGCAGCAGGCTCGCTGCTTGTGTTCAGCCTCCTGTATACACCCTGCGTGGCAGCCATAGCATCAGTTAAAAGGGAACTTGGAGGGAAATGGGCCCTGCTGATGGTTGTGATGCAATGCTCCATAGCCTGGGTAGTTGCGGCACTCGTTCATCTTATCCTGACAGCCCTGGGACTGTGAGTACAGTAAAAGGGGTGAATGAAAAAAGATGAATGTGAAATATAAGTTGAGATTGATATATATTTGTAGTAAAATATTACGGTTAGAGAAAACTAACCATATTTAGCATAAATAATCATCAAAATCATTAAAGGAGAATCATTATGAGACAAAAACCGGTAGTACTGATGGTCCTTGACGGATACGGACTTTCAGACAATCATAACGCAAATGCAGTTTACATGGCCAATACACCAGTTATGGACAAGCTGATGGCTGAGTGTCCCTTCCAGAAGGGATATGCATCGGGCCTTGCGGTAGGCCTTCCCGACGGCCAGATGGGCAACTCGGAAGTCGGTCATATGAACATAGGATCCGGAAGGATAATATATCAGGATCTTACGCTTATAACCAAATATATCGAAGATGGTGACTTTTTCAAAAATGAGGAACTCCTTCGTGCCATAAACAACTGTAAGGAGCATGGAAGCGACCTTCATCTGTGGGGACTTCTTTCGGACGGCGGTGTACATTCCCATAACACCCACCTCTATGCCATCCTTGAGCTGTGCAAGAGGGAAGGCTTCAAGGATGTATATATCCATCCTTTTTTCGACGGAAGGGATACACCTCCCGCATCGGGTAAGGATTACCTGCAGGAGCTTATAGATAAGACCAAGGAAATAGGCGTTGGTACGGTTGCATCACTTTCCGGACGTTACTACGCAATGGACAGGGACAATAACTGGGACCGTATCCAGAAGGCATATGACTCTCTGGTACTTGGTGAGGGAATCAAGGCAACGGATCCCATTAAGGCAATGCAGGAATCATATGACAATGATGTAACCGATGAGTTCGTGCTTCCGACCGTGATCACGGATGAGGCCGGTAAGCCCCTTTCGGTTGTTAAGCCGAACGATTCGGTAATATTCTTTAACTTCCGTCCCGACAGGGCCCGTGAGATCACCAAGGCCTTCTGCTTCTCGGATGAGGATATCGCAGCCCAGGAGGGTGATGCATCCGACAGCAAGTGCATCAAGTTCCTTAAGAGAGCTAATGGATTCATGCCTCTTACATATGTATGCTTCAAGGATTATGATGAGACCATCCCGAATAAATTCGTGGCATTTAAGAAGCAGGAGATAGTAAATACATTCGGTGAGTACCTTGCCAAGAAGGGACTTAAGCAGCTCCGTCTTGCCGAGACCGAGAAGTACGCACACGTTACCTTCTTCTTCAACGGCGGCATCGAGAAACCGAACAAGGATGAGGACCGTATCCTGGTCAACTCTCCTGCGGTCGCTACCTATGACCTCAAGCCCGAGATGAGCGCTCCCGAAGTCAGCGAAAAGCTGGATGCAGCCATCACTTCCGGCAAGTACGATGTGGTGATCATCAACTTTGCGAACCCCGACATGGTGGGACACACCGGTGTGCTCGAGGCGGCGATCAAGGCCGTGGAGCGGATCGATGCCTGCGTGGGCGCCGCAGTGGATGCCGTGAAGCAGATGAACGGCGTGCTCTTTATCTGCGCGGACCACGGAAACTGTGAGCAGATGCTCAACTATGAGACCAGAGAGCCTCACACCGCACATACCACCAACCCGGTTCCGTTCATTCTCTACAATTACGATCCGGCCTACACTCTCCGCGAGGGCGGCAGACTGTGCGATATCGCTCCGACGCTCCTGCAGATCATGGATCTGCCTCAGCCGAAGGAGATGACCGGAGAATCCCTGCTGGTCCGGAAATGATCCCACACGGAAGAGCGTTCCGGAACGGGAACTGAGTGCCCGGGAGAAAATACTTGACGAAATGACCGAAGGCGTGTATGATATAATATTACTTCGGCAAATTCAAACGAAGGAGAACAATATTCACAGCCTTGCATCCCTCGGAGACAGAGGTGTCGACAGCCGAGAAGGCGAAGGATGCTGTAAATGATGACGACGCATTGATCACACTTACACGAAGGAGGCAAAACAATGGAATATGTAACCCTGGACCTCAAGGCAACCGGCGCACGGATCCGCGAACTTCGGGTGGCCCGCCATCTGAAGGTGAGCGATATCGTGGAAGTGCTGGGACTCAGTTCCGAACAGGCCGTATACAAGTGGCAGCGCGGCGAATGCCTGCCCACGGTCGACAATCTGTACGCCTTAAGCTGGCTGTTTGAGACTTCGGTCGATGACATTCTCAGAGGAAACAAAGAAGAAGAGAGCGAAAGCTCTCTTCTTCCGGTTCTCGGGGAAAAAGCCGCTTAAATGGCTTCTTTGATCTCGAACAGTTTGTCCTTCTTTCTGCATAAAAATTGAT
>JAILCT010000232.1 GCA_024690425.1 Lachnospiraceae bacterium
ATCTTACGTTTGAAGGGGTGCTCGCTGAGAGTCACCTCTTCTTCGATTTTATTAAGGCCGATATATCGTACAATTAATATACATGTGGCCAGTGCAGCTATGGGCGCTGGTAACGGCCGCGAACAGAACAAGGAGGAAGAAAAGGATCCCCATAATACGTCCGGCTCCCATGCTTGCAAAGATCTTGGGCATGGTAATGAACATAAGCGAAGGACCGGCCTTTAATGATTCCGGTTCCCCTCCCGAGAATGAAAATACTGCGGGTATTATCATAAAGCTTGCGAAGATGGCTATCGCCGTATCAAATATCTCAACCTGGACGGTTGATTTTTCTATGCTGACTTCTTTTTTTCATATAGGAGCCAAAGGTTATAAGTATACCCATAGCGATCGACAGTGAATAAAACATCTGTCCCATGGCGGACACGACGGTCATTATGGAAAATTCGCTGAAGTTGGGTATCATAAACCCAGTTCACAGGTAGGTGGAAGATAAAAATACAAAAACAGGATTTTGGGAGGGAATATTATGGCAAACATTTATAAAGGTACACTTGGACTTGTGGGAAACACGCCTCTTGTTGAGGTGGTTAATATTGAGAAGGAGCTGGGACTTGAGGTTACGGTGCTTGTTAAGCTTGAGTACTTCAATCCTGCCGGATCCGTTAAGGACCGTATTGCCAAGGCAATGATAGAGGATGCCGAAGAGAAGGGTCTCCTTAAGGAAGGTTCGGTCATCATCGAGCCTACATCGGGAAATACAGGTATAGGTCTTGCTGCAATAGCAGCTTCCAAGGGATACAGGATAATCCTTACGATGCCCGAGACCATGAGCGTTGAGAGAAGGAGCATACTTAAGGCATACGGTGCCGAGATAGTCCTTACCGAGGGAAGCAAGGGCATGAAGGGAGCCATCGCCAAGGCAGAGGAACTGTCGAAGGAAATAGAGGGAAGCTTTATTCCCGGTCAGTTCGTAAATCCCGCCAACCCTGCCATCCATAAGGCAACGACCGGTCCCGAGATCTGGAAGGATTCCGACGGCAAGGTTGATATATTTATCGCAGGCGTAGGTACCGGCGGTACCGTAACTGGAACAGGAGAATATCTCAAAGAGCAGAATCCCAACGTGAAGGTTGTGGCTCTTGAGCCCGCGGATTCACCCGTGCTTTCTGAAGGCAGGTCGGGAGCCCATAAGATCCAGGGTATCGGTGCAGGTTTTGTTCCCGATGTGCTTAATACCAAGGTTTATGATGAGGTATTCAAGGCTGCCAATGAAGATGCCTTCAGTGCATCCAAGCTCCTTGCCAGGAAGGAAGGTATCTCGGTAGGTATCTCGTCGGGTGCGGCTCTTCATGCGGCGATCGAATATGCGAAGAAGCCCGAGAACAAGGGTAAGACGATAGTAGCCCTTCTTCCCGACAGCGGCGACAGATACTATTCAACAGCCCTGTTCACAGAGTAAGGTTTACATAAAAGTGACACATTGGCTCAGAGCCAATGTGTCACTTTTTTTGATTGATCGGTTATGATAAAATATTGATTATGGGAACGATAAGAGATTATATTAACTGGCGCGGGGATCTTGATCTTGAGAGGGATGGTTTTAATGTCATCGATAATCTTGTGCTGTCCTGCGTTTCCTATGTGGAGATGGACGAGATCTTTAACGAAAACGGGCCGGATGAACTAAACTTAAAAGAGATAAGCGATATATACTTCGAAAAGATTTTTGATAAGAAGGAATTCAGGGAAGGCTCGGTTCTTAAGGACGGGCCCGAGATACTTAAGATGATATCAAACACCGACCGTTATCGAAATGTAAGGGTGCGGAATTACGTAAGCCTCAATGACACAGAGAGGACCCTTCAGTTTGCCGCCATGGAATTCATGCTTTCAGATAACACCAGTTATATTGCCTTCAGGGGTACTGATGATACGGTAGTGGGCTGGAAGGAAGACTTTATGCTGGCCATGATGGAAACGGAGGCTGAGAAGGAAACGGTTGCCTATATTAACAGGATCGCTGCCGGCACCGGGCGAGACCTGTATGTCGGCGGTCATTCCAAGGGTGGCCATCTGGCTGTTTTTGCTGCGGCCGAATGCGACAGTTCGATCCGGGAGAGGATCATTAAGATATACAGTAACGACGGACCCGGTTTTATGAAGGGAACCGCATCGGGTAAGGACATTAAGGCGATTCTTCCGAAGCTGGTGAGTATAATACCGGAGGAGGCCGTTGTAGGTCTTCTGATGAACCCCGTCGGGACTCCTGTGGTAGTTAAGAGCATCGCTTTTGCTCTACGCCAGCACAATCCGGCGACATGGTGCCTTGAGGGAAAATCACTCGTAACAACAGCGGGTGTCTCCAAGGGTGCAACAGCTTTCAGAAGGCTTATAAAGGAAAGCCTTGGCAAGATGAGTAGGGAGGAGCTTGATGAATTTGTCGAAAACCTCTTTTCGGTTTTTGAAAATGCGGGAGCTCTTACGCTTACGGATTTCAAGAAGGGCGGGTTTAAATCGCTAAAGTCGATCACGCACGCGATCGGAGAGAGAAGGTCTGACGAAAATGGTTAGGTTGATCGGTCATGAAGCTATGCTTCATATTTCATTCGGAATGGCAGCATTTGTTTTTGGTGTAGTTCTCTACATCTTAATTCGTGCGCTCGGAACCGGTGAAGCCCATAAAAACCTAAAGTTCAGGACCCTTACAATAACGGTCGTTATAGGCGATCTGTTAAGTATATTGGATAATATATTCAGGGATTCGGGTAAATTCCCCACCCCGGTGATAATAAGGCTTCTTCTCCTTCTTCTTGTTTTTTTCGCAAACGTTCTTCTGACCTATTATATGGCCCTGTACATGGAGGGATTTTTCGGAGAATTCAAGTATAAGAGATTGTTCTTTTACGTTAATTCCGTGCTGGTGGTTTCTGCGGGAGTATTTACGGCGGTGCTCTTTATATTCCAGATAGTATGCCGAAGCTCAGAAGCGATCATTGATACCGTGCCCATCTGGACCAGAGTTATCCTTGGTTATGCGTATGAACTTTATTTTCTTATATATGCGGTCACCCTCTTTATCATTTTGAAAGGCACATTGAGCAGGCGTGCAAGGATCACGTCGATGGCCGCCTTTGCCGTTGTCATTGGAAGCGTATTGTTTGAGCTTTTGAATACTTTCGGTATCGGCAGCGGGATAATGTATAACTATTTCGGTGCTGTGATCGGTATGTACATATTCTATATAGGTGTGGAGACACCCGACTACAGGAATCTCCTCAGTACGGTGAATGACCTTAATGAGGCCAAGCATGCCGCGGATGAAGCCAACCGGGCCAAGTCGGAATTCCTTGCCAATATGTCTCATGAGATAAGGACACCCATAAACGCGGTCCTTGGCATGAATGAGATGATCCTTCGTGAATCCGATGATGAGACCATCCTCTCATATTCCGGAAATATCAAGAACGCAGGAAAAACACTTCTCGGACTTATCAATGATATCCTTGATTTTTCCAAGATAGAAGCGGGTAAGATCGAGATCGTACCCACTGAATATGATCTTTCCATGGTATTATACAGTCTGGTTAACATGATCAAAACCAGGGTTGATGATAAGGGACTTGATCTAAAGCTTGATTTTGATCCGGGGATCCCCAAGGGGCTGTACGGAGATGAGATGCGTATCAAGCAGGTCATCACGAATATCCTCACAAATGCCGTAAAGTATACCGAGAAGGGAAGCGTGACCTTCAGCATGGGCTATGAGGTGCTGACGGAGGACCCCGATCATATCATTCTCAATGTTTCGATCAAGGATACCGGTATAGGGATAAAGCCCGAAGACATGCCGAGACTCTTTTCGGAATTTGACCGGTTGGAAGAGAAAAGGAACCGTAATATCGAGGGCAGCGGCCTGGGCATGAGTATAACCAACAGCTACCTTAATCTCATGGGTTCGGCCCTTAAGGTGGAGAGTACATACGGTGCCGGATCAAGATTTTATTTCTCGTTAAAACAAAAGGTCACAAGCTGGGCTGAGCTGGGGGATTATAAGGTCGCGTTCAGCAGGGATAAGAAGGAACGGGAAAAGTACGAGGCCAGGTTCACGGCTCCCGATGCATGTGTCCTTATGATAGATGATAATATAATTAACCATACTGTATTTAAGGGACTTATAAAAAAGACCCTCATTCATGTCGATACGGCAAAAAGCGGAGATGAAGGTATTAAGCTTGCAGCCGAAAACAAATATGATATACTCTTCATCGACCATATGATGCCGGGCAAAGACGGAATTGAAACCCTTCATGAACTCAGGGCATCTGAAGACGGACCTAATATTTCCACCCCCGCTGTCTGTCTTACGGCCAACGCCATATCCGGGGCAAAGGAAGAATATATGAAGGCGGGTTTTGACGAATATCTGACAAAACCCATAGATCCTCCCGTTTTGGAGGAGATAATTTATAAATATCTGCCAAAGGAAAAGATAAAAGAATGAAATACGATGCATTTATAAGCTACAGACATCTGGATCTTGATATGGAGATCGCTAAGAAAGTCCACACAGGGCTGGAAACATACCATATCCCCAAGGCTGTACAGGAAAAGACGGGTAAAAAGAAGATACAGCGTGTATTCAGGGACCAGGAAGAACTCCCGATAGGAAGTGATCTTAATGACAATATCTCCCAGGCCCTTGAAGAGTCGGAATACCTGTTAGTCATATGCTCTTCGTCAACTCCCGGGTCATACTGGGTATGCAAGGAAATAGAGACCTTCATCGAACTTCACGGAAGAGAGCATATCCTGGCGGTTCTTATCGAAGGTGAGCCGGATGTTAGTTTTCCTCCCATGCTTCTGACGGATGAAGACGGCAATCCCGTGGAACCCCTTGCTGCAGATGTGCGCGGTGCCGACAAAAAGGAAAGAAATACAAAGTTTAAGACAGAAATACTGCGTCTTGCGGCTCCGATCATAGGATGTACATATGATGATCTTCGCCAGCGGCACAGGGAGCGGATGATAAAAAGGACGGTCACCATCGCTTCTATAGCGGCTTCTGTCATTGCACTGGCGGGTGTGACTTTCGGTATATATAACGCAAATGTTGCAGACAGGATGCAGAAGCTGGCTGATGAAAAATCCGCTCTGGCCGATGAGAAGACAAGGCTTGCCGATGAGATCACGGTGCAGTACCGTGGCAAGCAGGAGAACCAGTCGAGATTCTATGCCGAGGAGGCTCTTACACTCTTTGGGGCCGGCAACAGGGAGGATGCAGTTCTCGTAGCCATGGAAGGACTGCCTTCCGAGGGAAATGACAGGCCCTATGTAGCGGATGCGGAGTATGCCTTAAGTAAGGTTTTATATGCATATGATGTTGAATCGGAAATGTCGTATGACAGGGTTCTTCATCATGACCTGTCAATAGATGAACTATTATTTACCTATGACAAGAAAAAGCTTGTGACCATAGACAGCGGAAGCAAAGTATACGTATGGGATGTATCGGACTGGTCCCTAATGACGGCCATAGAACCGGAGATCAATGATCAGAATTTCTATGTCAGTGTGGACAGTGCCGATGCCGATGATACAGGCGTATACGTTGCCACACAGGATACCCTGTACAAATATGATTATGACGGAGGTCTTATCTTCTTTAAAGCTTTCGATGAGGCCATAAAGCAGTGCAAGCTCTTTGAAAATGATGACAGGATCCTGATAGTGTGTGAGGACAGGCTGAATATTCTTGACAGTAAGTCAGGTGCCATTACCGACACTTTTGAGGATGCAACGGGGCAGGACTACTTCGGCAGGATCAAAAAGGCCCAGAAAAAAGACCTTTTCATAATACCGCATTATGATCCCGAAGCGGTCAACACTTATGTTTCCGTATTTGACGGACAGGAAAAGACCCTTACCGATATAAGGCTGTCGGAGGGCTATTTCCTTGATATGTGTTTTACCGCAAATGACAATATAGCGGTAGTAAACTGTAACAACGATCTGATCCACCGGGGAGTCGAGCATGTGATGACCGATCTTGTGACTCCTGACGGTAATACCCTGTGGTCAAGGGATATAGATGCCAATATAAAACAGATGCTGACCTTCAGGGTGCTGGTAAGGTCCCATGAGTATGAGGAAGAAGGGACACAACACAGTGATATTGTCTTAACAGCCGAGTCACAGGCTTTCACCCTCGATGAAGAGACAGGGGACCTTATTGCCGCTTTCAGCCTGCCGGGAGATGTTAACGCCCTGGCTCTTTCTTCAGGCAGTTCATACGGAAGGGTCGGTTATGCGCAGGGAGATATTGATTTTGTTGACTTTGCCGGAGGAAGGGTACATTCCGAATACACGATAGATACCGCGGATTCGATCAAGGATTGGGCTGTTTTAAGCGATACACTTGCTTTTTCATCTACACTGTCCCCTGATATTTCCATAATGAAATGGCATGAGGCGTCCGATGCGGAAGAATTTGCCACCTATGATGACAGGGTTGTGATTGCTGCTGTATCGGATGACGGTGAGTATTATGCAGTAACTCCCTATGACGATTATACATGCGCATCCTTTTATGATAAGGAGGGGAAGGAGTTATCAAGCTTTTCGGGTGCTTCCTTTATTAAGGGCATGGACCTTGGCAGTGACAGGGCATATCTAAAGGATACAGGGGGAATATGGATAGTTGATCCACGTACCGGAAGCAGTGATTTTCTGGATATCACGGACTATGGCTTTACCGCCTCTTCATTTGAATGCTGCCTTACGCCTGCAAAAGACAAGGGGCTCTTCTATGGTATGCACAGGCTCATTACCATGGATCTTGATGAGAAAAAGGTATTGTATGAATACGAGACTGAGGGCAAGATCTCACGGGCAGTGATGTCGCCTGATGCTGGGACGGTATATGTATCGGAGAGCGGTGCCGATCTGTATGCGATCGATACGGGAACCGGTGACAGGACACAGCCTGATGATGACAGGTACAAGATCGTTGCGGGTGACTATAACAAGATATGCATGGAAGTGAGTCCAGGCGGCAGGTACGTTGGGTTGTGCTGCAGTGACGGATATTTAAGGATCCTTGATTCGGCCGACCTTAAAACGTGGGCCGAGATCCCCTTTAATTCGTATCTTAAGGCCTTTATTGCCTTTACCGACGATGAGAGTCATATCATAATGCAAGGGGACGATTACCGTATACGGATATGGGATATTGATGCCGGGGGCTTTGTGAACACAACAAATGCAGCGGGCACCGTAAGCTGGATCGTATGTGACGAGGACAGAGGCCTTATGGCAGTGTGTCTCCTCGACAGTCTTTACTTATATGAGACGGCCGGATACGGCTGTATAGCGAATGCGGGCGACGGGCTTGCATATTTTAAGAGCAATGATTCCATCCTGTTAAGTTTTGATAAAATGGAGATAAAAAGGACCTTTTACAAGGATTACAAGGCCCTTATGGAGGAAGCAAAAAGGCAGTTCCCGGGAGCAGCCTTAAGCGACGAGAAGAAGGTTAAATACAATATCAATTAGTCAGCGGGTGAATAGGTTATATCGAAGATGTCCCTGCGGATGATATAAAAATCATGCTTGTCATCCTCGCGGCATGCGATGTAGTCACCCTTTTTGCCCATCATGTATTTTTCCTCGTACCACTTGGTAAAGAGCTTGACGTCCTTATCAAGCTGCGTGGCGAGTATGTATGAGGTGCCGGTCGGGACACATGAGCTGATCCGGTCATAAAGATCAAATACCCTGCCGTCCGGCTCGGTATAAATCCTGGGGACGTATTCAAGCTGTCTGTCATAGGGCTCTTCAGTCTTTTTATAGCTTGATGTAAATTTCTCCACGGACATCGGATAGACTTCTCCGAGGATCCCCACCATTATATAAAATGTTCCGTCAACAACGAGCTCTGTATCGCCTTCAAGGGTACGCACCCTGATCCTTGAGTTTATGTCAAGGAATGATGCAGGGTCGATATAACCGAGGGTGAGCTGATTTTTCTTATATTTTTTAAAGAGGCTCATACCGGGGTTATATTCGGCTGCCTTGATGATGCTGAAGGATTCAAAATACCTGCGTATCGACTGATCAAGATATTCCTTTATGGAAAGCGACGGAAATCCGGAATGCAGCTTATCCTCGCTTATGAAGCCGCCGGCCTTAAAGTCATGGCCGCCTCCGGAGCCGACGCCTTCAGTTATTGCCTTTACAAAATCATCGGCCATAACTTCCTTGATGCAGCTTCGTGCGGACAGTTTATAGCCTCCGGAAACATGACCGTAGGCAATCACGATATTGAATTCCGCCACCTGAAGGGCCATATCGCTGATCATGCCGAGTATATTGGGATCGCAGTCGTCAGCCATAAGAATGCCGCAGCTGTAACTGCTGATACATGCATAATCCGCAAGAGCCTCCCCCGTAATGCGCATCTCATCAAGGGTTATATTGCTGTTTGTGAACAGGCGGATCTGCGCTTCATTTACAATGAGACAGTCACGCATATCCTTGTCAAGAGGGTGCGAGACTTCCGAAAAATTACCGGTATCGGTCATAAGGCCGTAATAGAAGGCGGTACACAAGTCCCTGTCGGATAAGATATCATATCCTTCATCCTGCATAAGCTTCCAGACAAGTGTGGAGCAGCTTCCAAGCTCAGGATGGATCTCACTTAGGTCTATCGTGCATATCCCGTTATGATGGTCTATGACAGCCAGGTCGTCGGCTTCAAGCCTTGTGACGTTCCCCTGCCCATACTGGCAGTCGGCGGTCAGCAGTAAACCTTCTATCTTTCCCTTTTCGGGCGGATAATAGGAAACAGGAATATCAAGTTCTTTTATCATAAGGAGAAGGTTCGGTTTTGTGATCTTAAAGGGACCGCTGTATATGATGCTTACATCCCTTCCCTTTTTGGAAAAAAACCTGTAAAGGCCAAAGGCCGAGGCGAGCGCATCGGGATCGGGATTATCATGGCATTGTATGGTTATCCGGTCAAAAGAGGCAAGATCATCTAATCGCATTTTATTCTCCTGTTTTTCGTGTACGTGATCGTGCGGATACGACTGTAAACAGGCAGTTATCCGCGTTCATGAGTATAGCATACAAGTAAATTGTAATCAATCACGGGGCGGCCGGTTCCTCGTTTCATATCAACAGTATATAGGCAATTCCTATAAAGCTTCATTGATTTTACATATTAGACACCCGCCCAACTCACTCATAATATTATATATAGGCAAAGCCTATATGTGACACTTCGGCTCTGAATGAATGTGTCACATTTTTGAAATATACAGAAGGAGGTTGGTCATGGGTGATACATCCGAAAGAACAATCTATGAATTAAAGAATGTAAGTAAGGTCTATAAGAATGAAGGCCGGGAATTTCCGGCCCTTAAAAATGTGGACTTACAGATCAGGGAAGGAGAGATATTCGGGATCATAGGCATGTCCGGTGCCGGAAAGTCAACCCTGGTTCGGACCCTTAACAGGCTCGAAGAGATAAGTGATGGTGAGGTCTGCTTCTATGGTGAGGATATAGGAAAGCTTAAGCCTAAGGAATTAAGAAAGCTTCGCCAGTCGATAGCCATGATATTCCAGGGCTTTAATCTGCTCATGCAAAAGACTGTCATTGATAATGTGATGATCCCCTTAAAGATTGCGGGAGTAAGCAGGGGAGAGCGCAGGGAGAAGGCTCTGGAGATGCTTAGGATCGTCGGCCTTGAAGATAAGAAGGATTCTTACCCTGCAAGGTTATCCGGAGGTCAGAAACAGAGAGTCGCTATAGCCCGTGCCCTCGCAGCCGACCCCAAGGTTCTTCTGTGTGATGAGGCCACATCAGCGCTTGACCCTAAGATCACTGAAGAGATCCTTCTTCTCCTTAAGGAGATCAACGAAACAAGGAAGCTTACCGTTATAATAATCACTCACGAGATGAGTGTTGTTGAGAAGATATGCGACCGGGTGGCTATTATCGATGAGGGTGTACTTGCCGAGGTGGGTCCCGTGCAGGAGATCTTCACCGCGCCAAAATCAGACGCGGCAAGGCATCTTGTCTTCCCGGGAGGAGAGAGTGACTTTGCAGTTAATCCCTTCGAACCTTCGGGGCCGTCAAGCAGGATAATTAGGATCGCCTTCGACGGCTTGTCGGCCAACGAACCCTTTATCTCGAACCTTGTTGAGGATACCGGGCGCAAAGTCAATATCCTCAGTGCCAATACCAAGAGCGTTGGCGGTATAGGCTACGGGCAGATGATCGTGGAGCTGCCGGCCGATAAGGAGGACCAGGAGATTGTGCTTTCCTATTTTAAGAGTAAAGGCCTGAGCATCACCGAGGCAAGTGACAGGGCGGCGGATAATGAAGGCCCGGAAGGAAATGATAAGGAGGTGACCGCATAATGGATCCGTATATTAAAGAGACGATAATAAAGGGTATATTCGAGACCCTGCAGATGACCTTTTTCGCATCTGTATTTTCATATGTAGTAGGACTTCCGTTGGGAGTCATATTATACACGACCGCCAAGGGACATCTTTTTGAAAACAGATCGGTGAATGCCCTGGTAGGAACGATCGTAAATATAGGAAGATCGCTGCCCTTCCTTATACTTTTGGTGCTGCTGATACCCTTTACGAGGTTTATCGTAGGTTCGTCGATCGGAACCACGGCATCGATCGTGCCTCTTACAATAGGTGCCATACCCATCGTAGCCAGGATGGTAGAATCATCGCTTAACGAGGTATCTCCCGGCATTATAGAGGCAGCCAACTCCATGGGAGCCTCGCCCTTATTCATAATCATCCACTTCATAATCCCGGAAGCCGTACCCTCGCTTACCTTCGGTACTGCTATCAACATAGCAACGGTGCTGGGGTATTCTGCAATGGCAGGTGTTATAGGCGGCGGTGGTCTGGGAGCAATAGCCCTTCAGTACGGTTATTACAGATATGAGAAGAGTGTCCTGTGGGTAACGGTAGCCATACTCGTGATCATGGTAATGCTCATACAGGAAGCAGGAAGCCTGCTCAGCAAGCGGCTTCGGAAGGTGTAGATACCCGGATTTTCTGGCTTTACAGGGTATAGGCAGGGCCTATAACAGTTGATAAAATTCATGTATTTTACAGGACGGCCATGCGGCCTTATAGTAAACGCATAAACAAAGTCACCTGCCGGTCAGGGATGAGATGAACGATACGGAGCAGGTGAAATGTAAGAAGAAAGAGGAGGAAGAATATTATGAAGAAAAGAATTTTGGCAACAGTTATTTCAGCAGCATTTGTTTTGGGAGTAACAGGATGCGGCAGCGCAGCACAGTCGACTCCGGCAGCCGGAGCGGGTAGTGAAACTGCAGAGGCATCAAGTGAGGCATCAGCTGATTCTGCAGTGGCAGGTGCAAGGGAAGAGACTAATGATGAAGTGACCATCAAGGTTGGCGCAAACATCACACCTCATGCAGAGATCTTAAGAGAGGCACAGCCCCTTCTTAAGGAAAAAGGTATAAACCTTGAGATCATCGAGCTTGAGGATTCGATCACGCCCAACACCGGAGTTATCGAGGGCAGCCTTGATGCCAACTACTTCCAGCATGTACCCTACCTTGAGCAGTTCAACGAGGAGAACGGATCAGACCTTGTATCGATAGGTGCCATCCATTATGAGCCCTTCGGTGTATACGCAGGAAGGACGACAGATCTTAAGGATCTTCCCGACGGAGCACTCGTAGCAGTTCCCAATAATGTAACAAACGAGGCACGTGCACTCCTGCTCCTTGCACAGGAAGGACTCCTTACACTTAAGGATGATGCAGGGATCGAGGCAACCATCGGCGATATCGTTGACAACCCCAAGAATATTGAGTTCAAGGAGCTTGCTCCCGAGCAGCTGGTAGCTTCACTTCCCGATGTTGACATCGCAGTCATCAATGGTAACTACGCTATCGAGGGCGGCCTTCATGTGAGCCAGGCACTTGCGGTTGAAGCTAACGACGGCCTTGCAGCCAAGACCTACGGCAACATCATCGCAACATCACCCGATAAGAAGGATGATCCCGCGCTTGCAACACTCGTTGAGGTACTTCAGGGCAGCGAGATCAAGGCCTTCATCGAAGGAAAGTACGACGGTGCGGTAGTACCGCTTAACTAAATGCTTTACCTCCTATAAATGAAATGAAACAAGGGGACGGGAAACCGTCCCCTTGTCAGACTGTAGACAAAGTGGGTGTGAAACTCTTGGTTTTCCACCCGCTTTTCTTATTTTCGCATAATTTTATCATGCGGCCATAAAACAATGAGAAAACGGTCGGTTATCTGGTTCTGTTATTCCTCTTC
>JAILCT010000240.1 GCA_024690425.1 Lachnospiraceae bacterium
AGCATCAACAAGACTGTACTTTCTTTCCGTATGTTTCGTTGTCCAGGCCTTTATCTCCTCGATCAGAGGCTCAACCATGGCGTTAAACATGGATTCCTTATCCGCATAGTGCCTATATAATCCGGCAGAAGTCATTCCTGCGCGAGCTCCGATGCTGCGTATTGATGCGGCTTCAAACCCCTTCTCCAGAAATTCCTCTTTTATTGCCTTGTTTACCTTTATGTGGCTTAAAGTCTTATCCCTTGGCGTTTGCGTACTCCATCTCGTTAGTTATCATTGTTTGCTATCATAGATTACTATAGGATAAGGGATTTGTCAACTATGCGCAATCTCCATGAAAACCGGATTTCTTACTTAAAACAACGAATTGTCACAGTCATAATAATCACTTTTTCTTGAAGCCCTTATAACCTTTCTCTTTTTATTTGTTTCTCCGGATCAACAATCGTACGAACCAAGCTATCATCCCGCCGTTCATGCAAAAGGTATATAACCCTTTAGAAAATGGACTTGCCGGTATGATAAATGAAACTGCTCCGATCAAAAGCATCCATGTAAGCGGTGTTATAAAGGCTTCTGATCTCTTAAGCTTAGTCTTTCCTCTTGCTATCACAATGAAAAGATCGATCATGGCAGCCCCCAAAATAAGATAGGCAACAAAAATACACGGATTTAAAACCTTTTCAAGGCCATTTGTGATCATTACTGCCTGTTCCATTCCGATATTTCTGCACGAGTATGAAAATAAGAATACCATGATCGTTACCGTAAAATGAATGATCATCCAGGAATATGTAAGGAATGTAAATACTCGTGTGGCTCCGGCCCTATCCTTTTCTCCTGTCATAAGGTCCGAAATATGTACAAAACCCTGCCAGAGAAACAGTACTCCTATGACCGCACATACCATTGTCACTGTGATCTTCCAATCAGGATATCCCGCTCCGTGACCGGCGCTTATAAAATAAAACACGTCATATGGGACCTCTTTCGGATCAACATATCCAAGCAACCAGTCTCCGATCCCAAAAAGTAAGCATCCAATTATTCCTTGTACCGCATATTTCTTTTCCATATCAGCTCTTACCTATAACATGGTTAGCAATGTATAACTCAATATTTTAATACCCGTTTTCATCTCTGTCTATAGTATACATACAAAAACCGGGGAACCACACAAAAAATGCAGCTAACCAGGTATGTTTTAACCCTTCTTGCTATTTATAAGATTTATCCAGGATACCATCGTATCGAGGATCAGTTTCATATTACCTATACCGCAATGACTCCCTGCATCATCCTGATCGGAATATAACTGAAACGACAACGATCTGACATTAGGGAGCAGGTCATACTCTTCCTTGAACAGATGCGGCATGATCATATGGTCATCACGTCCTCCTATAATGAGCATATCCTGTGTGATCTTGTCGCCTATCCCTTTAAATGTGAAGTTGCGAACCTTCTTGACATATCCCACAGGATCCGGCGCATCATAAGCATACATGCCATGCATCAGATTCCACTTGATCAGCTCGCTCTTATCCATCATCTTCTTATAGAAACCATTGAAGATACCGGCAAAGCCTTTTCTGAACGCAGTATCCATCAGTTTTCTCACCGGCTCCGGATCATCGGCGAGCAGGATATCGAAGAAATCGGGAAAGATCGACCATCCTACCACCTTGGTAATACGCTTTTCAAATGCTGCAGCTCTCGGGGCAAGATATCCTCCAAGTGAAGCTCCGATGATCGTGACATCATCGAGTTTGAAATGATCAAGGATGGCTTTTACCGGCTTTTCCCACTTATGGGTAAACTTCATGTTCTGCTCCCGGAGGCATCCACCCTGTCCCGGTCCTTCAAAAAGATACACATCAAATCCCTGATCCCTCAGATATAAAAGCGCCTCAAAAAACTCCTCGATATAGCTGTCATTACCTCCGTGCAAAAGTATCCTTCCCTTACAGTCACCTTTCGCCTTACAGGACATGACCGGCAGATAATCTTTTCCATACGGAACATCCGTAAGGGTTATCTCGTTTTTCTTGATCCTGTCTGCATTATGCTTATAAAACAGTTCTTTTGCCTTTCTGTATGTATCAAGCTTCTTGGGATCGGAATCATACATAAAGAACTCCGACATACGCAGATATCCTATCTGTGCATCCGTATTCCCTTCTTTCTCCGCCTTATCCGCAAGTTTCGTCATTGCCGCAACCCAGCTCGTGCTGTCCGTAATCCCTTTTGCGACGGATTCGATCTCAT
>JAILCT010000219.1 GCA_024690425.1 Lachnospiraceae bacterium
ATACGAATGCCCCTACCCCAGCAAGACCAAGGTCAGGATCCGCAAGTGGCTGGGCATTAACGATCTTCCCGCCTACGAGGCCTTCGTCCTTAAGTGGCATGACATACTCGAAGAGACAAGGCAGGAAGCCGCTGCCATCACCTCAGATCAGGAACTGACTGCCTACCTCACGGGCTTTCTTAAGAAATTCTATGTTGAACCCTACGATACTTCGGTATCTTTCTACGATCAGTTTAACGGCAGGTGCAACTGACGGGTGTGTGCTATTTATTCTGAATGGGTACTCTTTCAAACATCCCATCCACCTTATCGGCGAAGACCGTAAGCTCATTCAGATCCGCACGCGACCGGTCCATTATGGCCTTCTGTTCACTTGCCCTGTCGGTATATCCCTTGGCATCATATACCTTGTACTTGGACACTGCTTCCACGTATTCAGCAAGCGCATGATAACCGGCCGACTTGGTATCGCCGTTAAAGTCATTGATATATTTCGCACTTATAATACTTGCATAGTCCCCGTTTTGAAGTTCAAATGAGATCATGCTCGTATCCTGCGAGAAGGACATCCTGTTTGCCCTGCTCTTATAGAAGATCGCTTCCGGGCCGACATAGAGCATGACCAAAAACAGGACTACTATTATTACGTCCAGTGTTTTTATCACCGGATCCTGTTCTTTCTTTTCTTTTTTCTTTCTACTCATTTGCGGCTCCTTCCGGATATAATCTGCTGCAGTTTTCATATAAGAGGTCACCCAGGCTGTCCCTGTCCATATCCCACATGGAAGTAGCCTGTTCGTCCGTCAGGTCAAAATAAACCTGTACCATGTCCTGTGTTTCCTGTCTGATATCGGCAAGGAAGGCCCCATGCTCACCCTTATGCATCGCCGAATCCGGGTTATCACTCCAGAACTGACCCCTTACGTAATTGTTCCAGTCGCTTATATAGATAGCGATGTCATGGCAGTGGTCCCTGGCAGTCTTATCCTGGTATCCGTCAAAACCGTCAATTATGTTCAGGATATCCTCGTATATGGTCCGGTAGCTTATCACAGCCGTGAACACTCGTGTATAATCACTGTATTCATTATCGCTTCTTAAACGATAATTCTGCATATAGTAGGACAGTGCCAGATAATCCCTGTTCTTTTCCATCTCCTGAAGTCTTGCTGTCACTTTCTTCCTGTTCCTACTGACTTCTCTTGCGATCTTGTTTTCTTTTTTGCTTTCTCGGTTGCTGACATCCGAATTGATGCTGATACTGATTCTCATAAGAATAATGGCAGCAAGCATCAGGCCGATAACAATAAGCTTGCCCTTCCTTCCGGCAGATATCGACTCCTTTTTTACTTCTGTTTTTGTTTTCTCATACTCGTCGCGGTATTCCTTCATCACTGCCTGATGACCGGCAGCCTGATCGTTTACCTTACCGCAATAAGGGCAGACTTCATCTTCGATTCCGAGATTGCTTCCGCAATACTGACACTTCATACTTTTCCTGTTCCTTATAGCTTATAGTTTCTGAAATACTTTTTTGTAACCCTGTAGACATTGGATCTGTTAACTTTTCCGGATTCCGTGACCTTGTCCCTGAAAGTTTCCATGTCCTCGTTTGTAAATCCCAGCTTTTCGTTGATGATGGGTATGATCTCATTCTCCCTTATCGGATCGAAGAGCCCGGCCCCGTCATCTCCGTAAGCCCTGTAGTAGAAATAGAAGCAGTAATAAGTTATCTCTTCGGCTTTCTTATCCGGCTTCTCCAGGCATTGTTTGAGCTTCATATAACAGCTTGATGCATATCCGGTCTCGTAGTGGGGTACTCCCCAGAGAGATATCCTGTCCTCGGAATACGCCTTATCAAATATCCGGGCCATCTCAGCTATATCCTTGTCCTCGAAGGCTTCCCCAAGCTGCTCACCCGCGATCATTACATAGGCCGATGCATAAGCCTGTTCGTCGGGAGTCATATAGAGTTTGGGCTTATCCTTTGTCTCTCTTAAAAGTTCCAGCACGAATATGACGGCAAGGAGGAGGAGAACACCGATCGATATGAATAAGGTCCTGGTCCCACCCTTGAATCCTCTCACAAGTGCCCTGAAAGGTTCCTTTTTGGTCTCTTCGATATTCTCTCTTATCTCGCCAAGGTCCGATGCGAATTTCTTCTCCGCACCCTCTATGTTTATGTATCCGCAGTAGGGACACCTGCTTACATCTTTTTCTATTTCAGCCCCGCAGTTGGGGCAGGCGATCATTGTATCCAATTGTTGTCTCCGTCTGATTCTTTTTGACCACGTTATTCCCTGCGGTCTGACCGTATCAAGGGTATTATAACATGGCAAGTGACCATACGAATATGGTATAATTAACCCGGAGGAAAGAATATGTCCAAGTTAAGCGATCGTTACAGAAAAGAATTCAGGATAAATGATGAAAAAAGGGA